>CAZOGR010000011.1:0-24153 GCA_964579355.1 uncultured Dehalococcoidales bacterium
TCATCGGCTTCTTTTTGGAGCTTCATTTACTTTTCTTCGGAATTTCTACCCGAATCGATTTTGCACTTTATGTTAATCAATTTGTCTCAAATATTACATAACATATAGCTTATGCGAATCAGCGTGAAGTAAGGTCAACACGGCCCGAATTACCTCTTAACGATATAAAACCAACGAAAGCAGGTCCAACTTCTCTCGGGGAAGGTCCGGACCTGCTCTCTGTTTCCACTGATGCCCGGCCAAGTGCCGGAAATGCCGGAGATGATGTCAGTAAGGCTCATCCAGGTAACCGGTCGGGCATCCGGATAAAAACGGGAAAGGCCGGGAAGCTGCTCACTTCCCGGCCCGGATTGGCCCGCCGAATCGCCTTGCCTTGTTCAATGATGAAAAGAAGAAGAAGAAGAAAGGGGCGTGGCCGTGTCTAATTATACCAATTCAAGCGAAATTCAGCCACTACCAGGCTGTAAACATACCTACGGCATAGCTGACTTGCATGAACTTCTTGGCTATGACGATTCAATTAGAGCTGAGCGGACGCCGGGAGCGGTAGCCGTGAGCGAGATAGACGGCAGGAGACAAACGGCAGGGGAGAAAAATCTCCTGCCGGTATCTCCTGGACAAACTCATCCATCATCCGATACAGTCGATTCTTCCTCTTCCAAGCTGGAGCATACCTGTGCCGATTCTTCCTGGGTGATTCTTGGTCAGTGCCAGGCACATCCGGAAGGCCACAATTTTCTGATGACGGTTCGCTGCGGTAAAGAGTGGTGTCCTGTCTGTGGTGAAAAGGGCAGCGAATACCACAAACGGCGGATTGCCCGGATTCTCACGAAAGCCATGCAGATTGAAAGCATGGGCTATTTCGTCATCGAGTTTCCGGACGCATACCGGAAACGGGTTGACCTGGCCTATTCAAAAAAAGGATTGCAGAAGACAACGAACAGGATAGTCCAGGTACTTGCAGGTAAACGCATGGGCCGCAGGGGGCGTGTAGGTGGATTCTTCAGCCGGGGGCTGATCCGCTGGCATTGGTTCGGCGATAAGTACATCAAGGGCCGGTTGAATAAGTGGAATCCTCATGCGAATGTGCTGGTAGATGGTGCTTTCATAGAAGCTGACAAGCTGAACGAAATCAAGGCGGCATTACGTCAGGCATTGAACTGTCCTGAACTGATTGTTAATTACCACTTTGCGGACACGCCGGCGAAGAAGTATCACCGGGTAGCCTACATTACCAGGGCAACATTCCGTGATATCGAATGGAATCGGTATATGGCGGTTCAACTGGCCGAAAGGAAGCTGAAACGTGACGAATCCGGGAATCTCATTCCCAGGCTTCACAAGGAAGGCGAGAAGAAGGGCCAGCCGGTGAAGGCGATGAATGAAGAAGGCGTTATGGAGCCGGTGTACGAAGCGGAAGCGCCGTTCCGGAATCAAAGATGGTGGGGTCAATGGGAAGATTTGAATAAGAATCCGGAAGCGGCTGTATGGCACATGGACGACAAGCTGCAGGAAGCCGAACTGCTGGCCGCAAATGCAATCGGGGACAATACCTGTCCTGACTGTGGCGGTCGTCTGGAATGGTCGAGGCCTATTCATGGCGGATATGTCACGCTGTGGCAGGCTGAGGAAATGGGCGGTACTGGCCTTTACCGGGTTCCGGTAAGGAAGTTCGCCGGTCATGAGTTTACCACTGACGAAATAATGCGCCTGTCATCGATGCGGAATGAGTATCTTGCCAATGTCTTTATGCGAGGGCGTGATTTGAATATTACCTGGCATGAAATGCTGTCATATGTCGATACTATCGAGTACATCGAGGAAGTGCCGGATGAATTTACCGGTCGTGAAGTCCAGGGAGAAATCTTCCTGAACTAATATAAAACGGAGGCACAAGAAGTGAAAGGACTCAATCAGGTACAGCTAATCGGAAATCTTGGCAAGGATCCGGAGATGAAGTTTACGGCGAACGGTAAGGCAGTGACTTCATTCAGCCTGGCGACTAGCCGGAAGTATCGGAAGAAAGAAGGCGATGCTCTCGTCGAAGAAGTAGAATGGCACAACATCGTCACCTATGACAAGTTGGCCGAGTCAATAAACCAGGCATTGAACAAGGGATCGGCGGTCGCCGTCACCGGGCGGCTGCATTACCAGAAATGGGAAGACGATAAACAGCAGAAGCATGACCGGACGGTGATTATTGCCGGTGATGTCATTTATCTGGACAAACCGAACGGAAAGCATGAGGATAATGTCCCGGTCGAAGAAGTACCGTTCTAGTCGTCTCCAGGCGGCGGCCCGCAAGGGCTGCCGCCAGTTATAACGAATCTGTAGCCAATCCTGCTACATTGAGGTAACCGAATGACAGTAATCCCGAAAAAATTAAGAGGCAGATCTCGGAAAAGTGTAGTTCAGATGCACCGGTTGCTTGAATTCGAAAAAGTATTTGATTTATATCTTGAAGGAAAGGCAACAAGTCGCCAGGTCGAGGAACGGGCTAAGAAAATGCTCGAGAGTGGATTACCAGTGTTGAAATGAGAAAATGATGTCTTCCGTATGGTTATGTTTTCGTATTCAATTATTTTAAAGGGCTTAGTTATTAATATATATATGCCTTTCGGTTGGCTGGTTAGTTGGTTGACAAATATGATACTAGCATTTTCTCTGAATAAGCTGTCATGTTGGGAAAGAGGCCAAATATGAATGAATTTGAAATAAAACAAGGTTATTTTACCGTGTGGGATGGTAAGACCACCTATGACATCTATTTAAACGATAAAAAACATGATTATCTCCCTGAGCCAGATAAGATTTACGACCTTTGCCGGAAAAGAGGTTACTCAAGTGGAAAGATAATTGATATCATGCTGAAATTCTTTCATGTTGACCGACTGATTAAGTCGGGATATTTGCATGATTTAAGTATGGTAGTCGGTTTTGTCGGCCCTCGTGGTTCGGGTAAAAGTGTTGGCGCGGTCGCATACGCTATTTATGATTTCCTCCTAGATGGGAAACGAGTCTGGAGCAATATGCCAATTGAAGTCACAGTAAAATACCGGGATTGCCGGAAGATATTTAGGTCGGAATCGCTTGATAAAGAAGCTTTAATGGATATTAACGCTTTTGAAAACTCGTTCGCTGACGGTTTAATCGTGATTGACGAGCTGAACATAGAGGTAGGAGATTCTCGTCGCCAAATGTCCAATCAAATGCTGTGGTTCGATTTTATGCTCCAGGAAGTCCGAAAACGTAAAATGAATATTTGTTACCAACTTCAATCCGAAGAATGGGCCGGAAGTCGTAGTCGGTGGCAAACTGACCTATATATCGTTTGCCGTGACAAGGCTTTTTTAGACGGACATCCCTCTCCGAATGATATTGGTCGCCAGTCCAGGTGGAGGATTCATGACATGAGCGGGATTGTAACAGGTGATATTCGTTATTCGGAGAAAAACCGGAATAAAGTTGATTATTACCAGGAGTTGTATTTTTGGAATACTCCATTTTGGAATTGTTACGATACCGAAAAAATGCAGCGTTATGAGAAATTTGATCCGAGTAAAAAATCTGATTTAGAAAGTGAACATCTTACCATCGATGAAAGGACTTTCAGTGCTCTTACTACTAGCTATGGAGTGATACCCGAGTTGGTTTTACGTGTTCTGGACAGTTTGAGTGGTAGGATTTTGCGTCGAGAAGTTTGGAATGTGTTGCAGATTAGCGATCGAGCCACTCAAACCCAAGTCGGAACGCTACTGCACAGCTTGGGAGCGACTGATTTTCGTAATAGCGCAGGGGAAAGGGGTTATATCTTGCCAGATAAAGAATTCCTTGCAATGCGTCTTTCTGAACTCGGTGTAGATTGTGATTTATTGGAAAAATAAAAGCCTTGACATATCGCTATAAATATGTGTACACTTATAGCAGGTGTTGTAAAAAATGGAAAGCAGGAAAAGGCCGGGAAGACCCAAGATAAATAAGGGTTACAAGAGTGTCAGGATGGATCTGGAGACGTACGATCGATTCAGAGACTTGGCTGGTGGGACTCCGTTGGGAGAATTCTTGCGGGCAATAAGTAAACATGTGGATCCAGAGATATATGAGTTTGCGTTATTGGCTAGCGCTTACGAAGACCTTGGAACCCAAGAACATGGTCCTGCCTGGATCGAGTCGATCCTATTTTGTGAGGATAATGAGCGCCTAATGGAATTTCCGATTGACATATACCTTAACGACAAAAAGCAAGAATATGATGTGAGGAAAAGTATGGAGAGAATTACGCCCAAAACACCACCTATAACGCCTAAGCGAAAGCCGATTTCACCGAAACCTAAAAGAATCACTCCACGAGCGCCGCGTATAACTCCTAAATTTCCGAAGTTAAAGTAAGTCTCTTTGTCGGCAAGGGTTATTGATATTGTCAGGGAATTGCCTGGATTTGGGATAGAAAGCGAAAAAATTTTAAAAAGAAGAAACCCGGAGTTACTGGCTCCGGGTTCTATGAAGATTATGAATAACTGTTCTAATAACAATATAACAGTTAATACGGATAAAGTCAAGAGTCCGGCTGAATCGACGCCGGTTATTCCTGAATTGCCGGGCCTTCGAGGTCTCAAGGCTGGCCCGAAGCAGCACTGGATAGTAAACAATCTCAAACTGATTGAAACGCTCTATGACAATTTCGGATTCGAGGCAACCCGTGTGGCGTGTTGTATGAAAGCAGAGACACTGGAAAAGGCGCTGAAAAAGGCTGAACGAGCTGACCGTCCGGCGATAAAGAAAGCAGATCAGGCCTTCAATTCTGCATTTTTGGCGAACGAGAAACTGTACAAGCTGATTCCGGAGGTCGAAACGATTGGCGAAGCGCTACTCCAACATTTCGATAGCGACCTGGAATTCCGAAACCAACTTTCCAATTACTTCCAACTTCTCGCCAGTGCGAACAGCATAATGGCCGACGCAATCAGAAATCGTGCCTCCGTTATGGTAAACTTGACAGAACATATATAGTGCGAACCAAAAAACGAGGCTGCTGTGACTGTAAATCGTTTGACATAATAAATGACTAAAATCCGGTACAATAGAAAAAGCCCGCCATCGGCGGGCTTCGTTTTTTTGTTATCCGTTTCGTTTACTCTTCTTTGCCGTTTGACCATTTTCTTTCGTGAGCCGCGCCGCCGTACTTCGGGTCGCGCTTCTCAAGGAACGACATCAGGCCTTCTTTCATGTCCTCACGGAACCCGGCCATCAGCACCTCGTCGGCAAACCGCTCGGCCCGTCCGACATTCTCGATACTCATCGACATGCTGTCGTTGACCAGTTGCTTGATGAGGCTGATGGTTTTCACCGGGCTGGTCGCCAGTTTCTCCGCGAAATCCCGTACCCGGTCGATGAATTCATCAGCCGGATAAACATGGTTTATCAAGCCCCATGCCATCGCCTGGTTGGCATCAATCATCTCGCCCATCATCAGCATTTCCTTGGCGCGGTGCATGCCAATCAGCCGGGGCAGCAGCCACTGGCTGTAGCCGGACGATACCAGGCCGCGACGAACGAAAAACTCCCCGAAACGGGCATTCTCGGACGCTAATATTATGTCACATGCAAGGATGATGCTCATCCCTCCGCCGACTGCGACCCCGTTGACCGCGGCGATGACCGGTTTCTTCATCGTCCATATATCCATGTTGATATCCCAGGGCGAACCGGTCAGGCTGCTCTCGGACCTCTTCAGACCTTCGAACTCGGCGTTCATCCGTTCGGCCTGTTCGCGAACATCGACTCCCGAACTGAAACTCCTGCCTTCCCCGGTGATAACGACAACTCTGACCTCTTTGTCCCCGGCGGCGTTCCGTACCGCCCGCTGAAACTCGACGTGCAGCAGCCGGCTCAGAGCATTGAGTACCTCCGGCCGGTTGAACTTAATCCAGGCCACTCCGTTTTCGACATTGTAGAGTAATTCCTTGTACTCGTAGGTCATCCGATATCTTCCTTAACCGTGTTTTACAGCTCTTGATAAGAAGTCACTCAAGTCTAATGAAAATGAATTTGATTTGTCAATTTTATGAAACGCAGCTCTTTTTACTTCCGGGTCGTCGCCACGTACTGGCTTTCCGACCAGTTTTCATAATCGAAATCCCTGAATCCTTCATTTGCCAGTAACCGCTCTATCCCGTCGCGGGAAATGCGCTCGTTCACCGGGGGGTGAGGGCTGTCCCATTCCGTCTTCCATTCGAGAATGACAGCCCTGCCTCCGGGTTTGAGTAACCGGTACGTCTCTTTCAGGACGCCGACCGGCTCGACCTCGTGGAGAACGAGCACCATGAAACAGGCATCGGCAATCCCGGCATCAAGCCCGGTATCGGCGGCTTCTTTATTCAGTGTGATTAACCATGCCGGCGGTTCCTTGGCGGTAATCCGTTCCAGCACTTCCTGGTTGATGTCGATTGCGTAAACCCTTCCTTCAGGCCCCACTTCGAGGGACAGCGGCAGAGAAACAACGCCGGCGCCGCAGCCGAGGTCGACACAGGTCATGCCCGGTTGTATTGCCGCTTTTCTCAGGATGAGTTCGTCAACTCGTAACCAGGCGCTTCGTTGGCCGCTGCCGAGAATCCTTGCCCGTTGTCCCGGGTCATGATACTGCTCCATGTTTGCTCCTTTCCGGTACCGTTTCTCCGATGGATTATACCAGTTGCCGGAAAGTCCCGTAAAAAAGGAAAAATTCGGAAAAACAGAGGCTTGTTCCGGTAAATCCGGTACATTGTGCAAATAAGGGGGCGGAGAGGCCTGAAAATCAATTTCAGGGCGTCATTTTCAGGGATGGGGAAAAGGAGTTGTCTTTCCGGATAAAAAAGCGGCGATTTTTCCCATCAGGACAGGTAATCCCCACTTTTTTTCTGCGGAAATCATCACCGCGTCATCTTTTTCCGGCAGCGGGTGGTCCGATAAAAAGGACAGGGCTTGTTCTTCCGTCCATTCCCTCGAATCGTCCAGCAGCAGGTCGATTTTGTTGAGAACGGTTATCCGGGGTTTTTCCGTTAATTCAAGATTAGCCAGAATTTCTTCGACCGCCTGGCACTGGTCGGCGGCGTCAGGCGAGGAGAGGTCGACCACGTGGAGCAGCAGATCAGCTTCGTTGAGTTCTTCGAGGGTTGCCCGGAAAGCAGCCACTATCGTTGGCGGCAGTTTACGGATAAATCCCACTGTGTCCGTCATGAGTATCGGGCTGGTATCCGGCAATGCCAGCCGCCGGGTGGTCGGGTCAAGGGTAACGAAGAGGTTGTTCTCAGCTACGACATCCGATTTACTGAGTGTGTTCAGCAGGGTGCTCTTGCCTGCGTTGGTGTAACCGACCAGGGCAACCACAGGTATGCCGCTCTGTTGTCTTTTTTGCCGGTGGATTTCCCGTTGCTTCCTCACCTGTTCTATCTGGGTTTTCAGCCGGCTTATCTTTCGCTGGATGATTCGCCGGTCGGTTTCAAGCTGAGATTCACCGGGACCTCTGGTGCCGATGCCGCCGCCAAGCCTTTCAAGGTGGCTCCATTGTCCGGCAAGACGCGGCGATAAATACTGGTGCTGGGCAAGCTCCACCTGGAGCTGTCCCTCGCGAGTCCTGGCTCGCCGGGCGAAGATGTCAAGGATAAGTGCCACCCGGTCGAGCACTTTCACTTTTAAAGCGTCTTCGAGATTGCGCTGCTGTAAAGGAGACAGTTCGTCATCGAAGATAACAACGTTGCACTTTTCGTTATCTTTCTGCATGACTATTTCCTCAAGCTTACCTTCACCGATGTAGAAGTTCTTGGACGGCACCGGCAGCCGCTGGATTACCTTGTCGACGACAATCGCTCCGGCAGACTCGGCGAGCCGCCCCAGTTCGTCAATCGAGTTTTGAGCAGCGTCCCGACTCGACATTCTCCCGGCAACACCAACAAGGAGCGCCCGTTCGTCGGCCTGTTTCGTTATCGTGATTTGCCTGGGCATGAATTGCTTCTCCCTGTCGGGCACTTCCCGTCTGAAATCATCATTATGTCAACTTCTCTTTACCTTGAACCGGCTTTTCTGGTCTTTCCAGCCGGCCAGTCTTGAAAGCCCTTTCACCAGGCTTGCATCGTTGATAGTCAGGGAAAGCCGGACAAAACCTTCGCCATGTTTTCCATATCCGTTGCCCGGAGTGACGACGACGCCGACCTGTTCCAGTAAATCGGTAGCGAATTCGGCAGATGAATACCCCTCCGGGACTTTCGCCCAGACATACAGGCCGGCTTTCGGAGGCATGGCTTCGATACCGATGTTGTTCAGCATCTCGATAACGAGGTCCCGCCTTCGCTGGTAGACATCGTTATTCTGTTTGATGCAATCCTGCGATCCCCGGATTGCTTCTATCGCCATGTACTGGATTGCCTGGGGTATGCCCGAATCCATGTTGGATTTGACGGTCTTCAGGGCTTTAACGATTTCCGGATTACCGACCATCATGCCGATACGCCATCCGGTCATGTTGTAGGTCTTGGAGAAAGAATGGAACTCCACACCGTTATCCCGGCTTCCCGGAGCCTGGAGGTAGCTTGCCGGTTGATACCCGTCGTAAGCGATTTCCGTATAGGGTGCGTCGTTACAGACGACCAGGTCATGCTTCTTTCCGAATTCGGCGACCTTACTGAAAAAATCGAGTCCCGCTACCGCACCGGTCGGATTATTCGGATAATTAATCCAGAGAATCTTTGCCCGTTTTAAAATCTCGGCCGGAATTCTCTCCAGTTCGGGCAAATATCCGTTCTTCTCGGTGACAGGCAGATAGTACGGCTCGCCGCCGGCCAGCAGCGTTCCGACCGAATACACCGGATACCCGGGGTCAGGTACCAGGGCGACATCACCCGGGTTGAGATAGCATATCGGCAGGTGGGCGATACCTTCTTTTGCGCCGATGAGCGGCAGGACTTCGGTCGCCGGGTCGAGACGAACGCCGAACCGTTTTTCATACCATTCGGCAATCGCTGCTCTCAGTTCCGGCAGGCCTTCGGACTCAGGGTAACGGTGGTTGGCCGGTTCGTCGACTTCCTTATGCAGTCTTTCGATAATATGAGCCGGGGTCGGCATATCGGGGTCACCGATGCCGAAACTGACGACATCCTCGCCCTTTGCTTTCTTTTCAGCGATTTTCCGGCTGATTTCGACGAAAAGGTACGGAGGTATATGTTCAACTCTTTTAGCTACTTTCATGTATGACTCCCTCATTATTCCATTCTCCGGTAAAGACTGTTTCCGCCGGGCCGCTCAGAAGTATTTCTCCCCGCCCGTTCCATTCGCAGAACAACCTTCCTCCGGGTAAGGTAACGCTCACAGTATCTCCGGTTAAGCCGCGGCAACGGGCGATGGCGGCAATGGCGCAGGCACCGCTGCCGCAAGCCAGGGTTTCTCCCACTCCCCGTTCCCAGACACGGGCTTTCAGCCTGTTCGTATCCACCAGGTTGACGACCTCGAAATTTGTTCCATTCGGGAAGATTTCATTGTCGGTTATCTCGGGGCCGGCTTCGGACAGGGGGAATTCCTCGACCGGGGTATCGAGAAAGCACACCGCATGAGGGTTTCCCACTGAAACCAGGTTGACCGTCAGTTCCCGTCCGAATACCGGAATTGAACAGCAATGGATATTGTACCTGTTGAGGTTACTCTTTCCTTTTACCACCGGGATATCGCCGGCTTCGAAGGCAGGTTTTCCCATCGATACCTGTATTTCCGTGCCACCGTCTTTCCTATTTATCAGCCGGGCTTTCCGGATTCCGGTTCTTGTGTCGACGTTGATTTCATCCTTGATTGGCGCTTCCGGCCTCGTATCCAGGAAATACCTCACCATGCATCTCAGGCCGTTTCCGCAGATATCTGATTCCGAACCGTCGGCGTTGAAAATCCTCATTCTGAAATGGGCTTTATCGGAAGGCAGCAGCAGGAGAAGGCCGTCCGCGCCGATGCCGAAGTGACGGTTGCAGACGGCTGTTGCCAGTTTCGGCCAGCCCCTGTCTTCGTCTTCAGTCTCGATAAGAACGAAATCATTTCCGGCGCCATGCATCTTCGTGAAATTCAAGCCTGGATTTTCCCTCCGTCGTATGGAATTCACCTGCAAATCCGGCCGTTTGACCAGCGCAAAATGAATAAATCATATTAACATATCACTATAGTGCTTTCAATTCAATGATATCTGAAATATAATGGGATTACTCTCAATATATTCTGCAGGGCTGCTTCACTGCGATGAATAATCCGTCCGTTACGCAAAAACCTTACGAGCGTCATTATCGATGGGTCGTCCTCGCCGGCGTTTGGCTCCTCTATGCCTCCTTCGGCCTCTGCATGAGGTCGGTACCTCCGGTCGTTACGCCGATTCTTGCCGACCTTAATATGACATACGGAGAGATGGGCTTCGTCCTGGGAAGCTGGCAGCTTTTCTACATTCCTTTTTCCCTGGTTGCCGGGTTCGCCATAGACCGGTGGGGAATCCGTAAATCGCTCTTCGCCGGCGGTTTTCTTATGGCTCTCTCGGAAGGATTGCGCTTCTTCGTCACCGGGTACCTGTCGTTGCTGCCGGTGGTGGCAGTTTTCGGAATCGGCGGCCCCCTGGTTTCGATAGGCGCTCCCAAGGTCGGCTCATCCTGGTTCAGGGGCAGTGACCGGGCAAAAGCCGTTGGTATCTATACCTCAGCTCCCTGGATTGGCGGATTATTCTCTATCGCTGCTACGAACAGCGTCATCATGCCCATGACAGGGGGAAGCTGGCGATTAACCTTGCTCATCTACGGATGTATCACCCTTCTTTTCACTATTATCTGGGGAATTTTCGCCCGGGATGCCGGTTCAGATGAGGAAACTACCATCAGCCTCAGTCTGCTGGCTTCATTTAAATATCTCTTTAAAGTCCGGACCGTTCGTATCGTACTCCTGGCCGGGCTTCTCACCCTTTTCGGCGAGCACGGTTTCTATCAGTGGCTGCCCAAGATGCTTGAGGTTCAGGGATTTACTCCCGAAACCGCCGGTTACATGACGGCCATTCCCCTGGTAACGGCTATCCCGTCGGTGCTGCTCATCCCCCGGTTCGTTCCGGCGCAAAAACGGGGGAAGTATCTTTCTCTGATTGCAGTCGTTCTGGCAGCCGGTCTTTTTACGACCTTTCTCGCCTCAACATGGCTGAAATCTTTCGGGCTGGTTGCCTACGGACTGACTGCCCCGACACTTCTGCCGATGCTGATGCTGGTACTCATGGATGACCCGGAAGTAGGCGCCCGGCACATGGGGAAAGTCGGAGGATTATTCTTCTGCATTGCCCAAATCGGCGGATTCAGCGGGCCGCTCCTCGCCGGCAGACTGATAGATATAACCGGTTCTTTTCTGCCGGGAATACTGGTATTTACCGGCACCGGTATCGCCCTCGGTATCCTTGCCCTGTTCTTAAAAACTGCCCATCATCCATCATAACCCCGGTATTCACCACAAAGTAGAGGAAATATGGTAATATCAAGGAGAAAACACTACCAGTCAGGAGGTTGAATTGGATTCAGAAGCAATAAAAAAAGCCGTGACATCTATCATCGAGGCAATCGGTGAAGACCCTGAAAGAGAAGGGTTGAAAGGGACACCCGGACGGGTAGCCGAGATGTATAACGAAATCTTCATGGGGTTCAACATAGACCCGAAATCAGTCCTCTCGGTTGAGTTCACCGAAAACCATCGCGAAATGATTATCTTCAGGGATATTCCTTTCTATTCGATGTGTGAACACCACATGCTGCCGTTCTATGGCACTGCTCATGTCGGATACATTCCCAATGAGACCGGACGGGTTGTCGGCGCCAGCAAGATTGCCCGTGTCGTCGAGATTGTTGCCCGGCGTCCCCAGATACAGGAGCGTATGACCTCTCAGATTGCGGACGCTATCAATGAGGGGCTGAGTCCTGATGGAGTCGGGGTTGTCATCAGGGCGGAACACCTCTGCATGATGATGCGGGGAATTAAAAAACCGGGTAGTTCCATACAGACATCAGCTCTGCGCGGAACCTTCCGCAGTAATTCGACGACCCGGGCCGAGTTCATGTCTCTTATCAATAAATAAATGGTTTTCGGAAATAACTGAAAAAATAGAGCAAAAAAGAACAGCTCTCGAAAGAGAGCTGTTCCTGTCTCTACGGTTCTGTTGGATATTCCGTAAGTATCCGGCAGAGGGATTAAGGTTAATCCGAAGAAGCGATTGTTTTGGGTTCCTGAACTTTCATTTCCTTATCGCAGCAGGTCATGACTCCTTCGCCTGCTTTAACACAAAGAATCTCTGTTCCACATACTTCGCAGCGATACCTTTTACCTAACTGACTTGCCATTTGCTACGTACCCCCTATTTCTTCTGTTCCATCGGCTGGCCGCAGCAGGTTACCGTGCCATTGCCGGCTCTGGTTACAATGAATTCTGCACCGCATTTTTCACAGCGATACCTTTTACCAATCTGATTTGCCATTTTTCTCACCTTCCAAAGAAATGCTTCCGTATATTATGTTATGTAATTACCGGAATCAAGTTTATTATATGCAATGCCTCTGAGCAAAGTCAAGGAATAACGTAAGCATATTGTTGGATTTTTACCCCTGTTTCCTGTACCTTCTGCCGATATCTAACCATGGTAAACTCTTACCCGGTCAGCGCCACCGGAGAATAATCGATTCTCTCCGGAATAATCGCACCGCTATCCTCAGTACCAGGATATCGATAATGATAAGCCCGACTCCGAAAAGAGAAATGTTAACCGAAGTGAACGCAACTAGCCCTGTTACCTGAAGGCCTATCAGCAGAAACACCGGGAAGATAATGAACATAACCAGGTTCTGAGCGCTTTTATGGTCTTTCGCCCAGGACGAACCGATTATTCCGAGAAGAAAACTCAGCATGGCAATCGCCGGCGAAACGACCAGAAAGTTCATCAGCCAGGTAATACCGATAAACTTCCCTATCAGGTAACCCCAGCCCAGAATTGTTATACCCAGAAGCGAAAGAGCCGCCGCGCACCAGGTAATAATCATGGCGGGTATGAAACCGGCCAGAGCCTTACCGAGCAGCAGTTCCCAGGTTCGTACCGGGGTTGCCAGCAGGGGTTCGAGGCTGCGCGACACTTTTTCTTCGACAATTCCGTACGCTCCGGCGTAGATAGCCACCATCGTCGGAATCAGCAGCGCGTACATGTTTACCTGCGTTAACAGTAACAAACGAACCCGGTCGATGTCATCCAGACCGGCAGCTCCCGGGTACACCCTGGCCATCGCGTTCAGTGTCTCGTTAAAAAATGAATTGGTAACGATTGTCTGGCCGCCGAACCTGTCTACCAGCCAGATAATCAGCAAAACCTGGGCGAGCAACAGCACGGGAACCAGCGCCATCAGAAGGATTGTATCTGTCTGACCTCTCAATACCCGCCATTCGTTTTTCAGGACATTAAGAATCCGTCTGGTCGACATTCGAATTCTCCTTTACCAGATTAAGATACACTTCTTCGAGCGAATGGTGCTGTTCCGAAACCGCCATGATTCTACCGCCCGAATCGACAATACTTTTCACCAGGTCCGGCCGGTCGCTGTCGGGATTGTCCAGTTCGATAATCAGCCTGTTATCGACCGCTTCGACGCTTCGAACGAACGGCAGTGTTTCAAGGTATCCGGTTAACCTTTCGGCCTCGCCATCCAGCGTGACGACGACCTGCTTTTTAAACAACTTCTGCCGTAAATCAGCTACCCTGTCAAGGGCCAGTAACCGCGTGTGAACGACAGCTATCCGGCGGCATAGCTGCTCCGCTTCCGTCAGGTTATGGGTCGAGAGAAAAATCGTCCGCCCTTCCCGACTCAGTTCGGAAATCAGGTTTCGGACTTCGCGGGCAGCTTCCGGGTCGAGTCCTGAGGTAGGTTCATCGAGAAATATTACCTTCGGTTCGTGAATCAGTGCCCTGGCCAGTGCCAGGCGCTGCTTCATCCCTTTTGAATAGGTGCCGACCTTGTCGTTGCGCCGTTCGAACAGGCCGGTGATTGAAAGGTATTTCTCCATTTGACGACCGGCATCGATGTTCTCGTAAAAACCGGCGTAATACTCGATGTTCTGCCGGGCGGTTAAACTTTCGTAAAAACCGGGGGTTTCGGTCAGCAGTCCGATTGCCTCATGGAGCTTTTCAGGTGAAGCATCGGTACGATGTCCGGCAATGACCGCGTACCCGTCCGTCGGGGAAATGATGCCGGCGAGCATCCGTATCGTGGTCGTTTTCCCGGCACCGTTCGGACCGAGAAACCCCATAACCTCCCCTTCCTGTAGCTCGAAACTGACGTTTTCAACCGCGGTAATGTGACCGAATTTCCGGGTCAGATTATGCGATTCGACTACTGCCATATCCGTTCTCCGTTATAAAGTCTGATAATATAACAGTTATAACAGTTAGAAACGTTACTGTCAATACCTGATTTCATCGAGTTTGAAGACCGGACCGTCTTCGCAAACCCGGCGGGGTCCGTTCTTTGTTTCGATGGTGCATCCGTAACAGATTCCCCGTCCGCAGGCCATCCTCGTTTCCAGCGAGACAAGGGCGGGTTTGCCACCCAGCAGGTTTTCCTGATTGCGGTAGATATATTCGTACATGGCCGAAGGGCCACAGATGCAGACGCAATCGGCGCTTTCTATATGTCCGGCCATCAGGTCCGTCACCAGACCGTGGTACCCTTCGGAACCGTCCTCGGTAGCTATTTCAAGGTCGATGTCCGGAACGTATTCCTCCACCGGGTATCTCTGTTTCCCGGGCGACCCGTAGAGCAGCGTGACGTCTCTGCCCTGTTTTCGTGATTCTTCGGCCAGGAATACCAGCGGAGCGATACCCATGCCTCCGGCAACGAGGAGCATTTTCTTCATCTGAGGCTCAAGAAGAAATCCGTTACCGAGTGGACCGAGGATGGTAACCCGGTCTCCCGGTTTTCTCATGGAAAGCCATTCGGTTCCTTTTCCGTTCTCCAGCACCGCTACATACAGGCTCACTTCATTACCGTTTACCCGGTTGATACTGACCGGCCTGGGCAGAATCGTCTCTTCCTTACCGCACCGAACCATCATGAACTGCCCGGGTCGTGCCTGAGAGGCTATTTCCGGGCATTCGAACGTGATGATAAAGCTGTTTTCAATATTCCGACCGGACGGCCTGTCCAGTTTCTGACCGATTTTTCGTACTTCGATAACACTGGCGTCTGTTTGAATCAAAATGACTCCTTGTAAACAGTTTTTCCCCCGGCGATGGTCATGATGACTCTGCCTCGTACCATTGTACCGCCGAGAGGGGTGTTCTTCCCTTTCGAGACGAATTGTTCCGGCCGGACGGTCCATTCTTTTTCCGGGTCGAACATCACGATATCCGCCGGAGCACCTTTTTGCAGTGTTCCCGGTATGTCAGGCCGCAAGCCGAGGATTTCTGCCGGTTTTCGGGCCATTTTATACAGGAGCATGGATAATTCGATACGTTCTTGATGCACCAGCCCCATCAGGCTTGCCAGGGCTGTTTCGAAAATACTGATACCGAAACCCGCCTTCTCCATATCATCGGGTTTATCGTCGGCTGCGTGAGGCGCATGGTCGGTGGCGATAATGTCGATTGTTCCGTCTTTTAGCCCGTCAATGAGAGCGTCGATATCTTCCTTCGTCCTGAGAGGAGGATTCACCTTTGCCAGAGACCCGTGTTGTATCACTTCGTCTTCAGTCAGCGTCAGGTGATGGGGTGTTACCTCGGCGGTGATGTGTATCCCTTCGGCTTTCGCCCTTCGAATCAGCTCGACCGAGCCTCGGGTACTCGTATGAGCGATATGCACCCATCCCCCGGTTTTCGCGGCAAGGCGGATATCGCGGGCAACCATTTCTTCTTCGGCAACGGCCGGTATTCCTTTTAACCCGAGTAGCCTTGATATCCGTCCGTCATTAATGACGCCGTCCGCGGCGAGTTCTATAACCTCGCAGTGTTCTATGACCGGCAAATTCAGTCCTTTACACTGTCTGAGAGCCTGCTCCATCAGTCCGGCATCATAGACCGGCGATCCGTCATCGCTGAACCCGGCAACACCGGATGCTGCCAATTTAGCAAGAGGAGCCAGTTGCTTACCTTGCCTGCCCTCGGTAACGCACCCTATCGGAATCACTCTTACCGAGCCTTCCTTTCGAGCAATGCCCGCCACCTGTTCAATCATTTCCGGGCGGTCGAGAGGCGGGTTGGTATTCGGCATGCAGCACACGGTGGTAAACCCTCCTTTGGCTGCCGCCAGCGTGCCGGAAGCGATGGTTTCTTTCGTTTCGTATCCCGGCTGCCGGAGATGGCAGTGGAGGTCGATAAAGCCGGGGCACACAATCATGCCTCTGGCGTCGATAACCCGGCAGTTTTCAGTATCCGAACCAGGAAACCCGGTTTCTATCCGGTCAATTCGGCCCTGGCTGTCGATAACAACGCTGCCGATAATATCGAGTCCTGCCGCCGGATCGATTATTCTTCCGTTTTTTATCGTTAGCAGTTCGTTCATCCTTATTTCCTGGAGCTGCCGGTTACCGAGGTACCCGGTTTGAAGCCCATTGCCTGCGCCTGCCGTTCGGTATCGAAAAGCAGCAGGTTTTCCGTTTTAATCGTCCTGGCGAAATGACTCCGCGCACTGTGGTACTTACGGTTATCGACGGTGCCTTCATGCCAGTCGGCGCTGGCGACGAACCCCGGTTCGAAACCATGCTCGCAGTAGACACAGCGAAGAGTAATCGGGTCCCTGCTTGTAATCAGGAACTCGGAAGAAAGGTATTTTGTTTCCGTTTCCTGGACGCTGACGCATTTCGGATTGGGGCAGGTGACGCCGTATCCCCGATTATACACCGGATAGTCAATTTTTTGTTTTCCCGTGCCTGTTTCCGGTATTTCTGCCTCTTTACAACCGAGTAATAAAGCCAGTAAAGCCATACGAATCGGCACGCCGTGGGCTGCCTGCTTGAAATACATGCTGCGGGGGTCGGTGTCCATGTCGTAAGCAAGCTCGTCGACTCGCGGCAGCGGGTGCATGACCAGCGTTTTACTGAACTCCTTACCTCGCATGAAGGCCTGGTCGACAACGGGAAAAACCCCGGTATTATTCTGTTTCTCGGCTTCCGAGAACCGCTCTTTCTGTGTTCTTGTTACATACAGGGCATCTACACCTTTGCCCAGTTCTACTTCGATATTGACATCCGGCATCATCGCTAACTGGTGAGGGCTGTCCGGTGTCATGTAAACGGCGTCAAGAGGAAAAGATAAGTCTTTCTTCCGTTTCCCTTCCGTCAATTCCACTTCTCCGCCGTATTCATGAACCAGTTTTCTGATGACATTCGGCGGTACCTCAAGTCCCGGACTGGGGCAAAAAAGAATATTCGCTCCGAATTTGGCGAGAGCGAATATTAAAGAGTGCGTGGTTCTGCCGTATTTCAGGTCTCCCCACAAGGCAATTTTCAGTCCTTTTAACGTGCGCCTCTCTTTCTTGATTGTATACAAATCGAGCAATGTCTGGGTGGGATGCTGGTGGCCGCCGTCGCCGGCATTTATCACCGGAATGCCGGCGTAATCGGCTATAATCCTGGCGGCTCCTTCCCAGGGATGCCGTATCACAATGATGTCTGCGTAGCTGCCGATTATCCTCGCCATATCGGCCAGGCTTTCACCCTTGGCCAGCGAGGTCGATTTCACATCCGAGACACCGATGACGTTTCCACCCAGACGGTGCATGGCTGATTCGAAAGAAAGTCGCGTCCGGGTGCTCGGTTCGAAGAACAGGCTGGCCATTATCATGCCGGCACAGACATCGCTCTGACCATAGACATCGCCCTCCATCTTCTCAGCCAGGGAAAATACCGCCTCTATTTCATCAGTTGACAGGTCGTCGATTGTTACCAGGCTTCTTCCCGATAAAGACATCTTTTCTCCTTTCAAACTGCTCCTCCGGCTGACGTTATCCTTTTTCTTCAACCCGAAGGTTTTTTATAATGACTACTTCATCGATTTCATCGGTTTCCTGCAGCTTCACCTGAATATCCTCGTGCCGGGCACTGGGGATATTCTTTCCCACGTAATCGGCTTTTATCGGCAGTTCGCGGTGTCCCCGGTCGACCAGTACCGCCAGTTGTATCGACCGGGGCCTTCCCCGTTCGATAAGGGCATCCATGGCAGCCCGGATGCTTCTTCCCGTATAGAGAACGTCATCGACGAGAATGACTGCCTTGTTATCTATGTTCCCGGGAATATGCGTGTTCCGGGATTCTTCAGGAGTCACTTGCCAGGTGATGTCGTCCCGATGGGCGCTGATATCGAGGGTGCCGGTCGGTACCGGCGTGCCGGAAAATTGTTCGAGGAGCATTGCCAGCCGGTGTGCCAGGGGAACGCCGCGGGTGTGAATCCCTATCAGGATAAGATTATCCGTCGTCTTGTTTCGCTCGATTATTTCGTGGGAGATACGAGCCAGGCTGCGGGTGATATCGCGACTGTTCATGACCGAAATCGAAGACATAAAAAAAACCTCTCGCCGGCCAGCAAGAGGTTACAACATACCTGCCCCTGTATAACCCTTGCTAGCCTCTCCGGACTAACTTAAAGGTCGGGAGTAATCACTGGTTGAAAATTATAACACCAGAACGACAAATTTGTAAAATACCGGACCGAAAAAAAGAGAGGGCGTTCGTACGCCCTCTCCCCGATTATTTCGTTCGGTTATTTAGTAGGTGAAAAGGTCGATTCCACCCATGACATGGATATCCTGTCCGGTAACATAGCCGGTTTTGTCCGAGGCGATGAAAGCAACCATGTTCGCGACATCGATAGGGTCGCCGAATCTTCTCATGGCGATGCGTGCTTTGATTCGTTCGGTGGAGTCATTCGATTCCGCTGCCTGGCCGGTAGCGACGACGCCGAGAGATATGGCATTAGCCGTGATGCCTTTCCTGGCGCCTTCGATAGCTGCCGTCTTGGCAATTGCAATGACACCTGCTTTGGAGGCAGAATAATTGACCTGTCCGAATCCTCCCATGATACCGGCGATGGATGAAATGTTAATGATGCGTCCGAAATTCTTTTCGGCCATGGTATTCCAGACTTCCCGCGTCCAGTAGTAAACGCCGTCAAGATTGACGCTTATCATGTTCTCCCAGTCCTTCAGGTCGAGCTTCTCGACTCGTCCGAACGGGGCGAGCAGTGCCGCGTTGTTTACCAGGATGTCAATCGGCCCGAGTTCGGCATTGATTTTCGCAACGGCTTCTTTTACCTGTTCGGGTTTTGTCTGGTCGACTTTCAGGGCCATCGTTTTAACCCCGGTGGTCTCGGCGATATCTTTGGCAATTTCTTCAGCTCCTGCCTGGACGATATCGACACAGGCAATCTTTGCCCCTTCCTGGGCCAGAACCATGCCGATGATCGCTCCCATCGCTCCTTTGCGCCCTGTTCCGGTAACAACCGCAACTTTTCCTTTTAGTCCTAAATCCATCGTTCACCTGCCTTTTATCATTATTGCTTTTCTTACTCGATTGAGCTGGGATTGTCCTTCATGCGACCGACAATGCAAGCCAATTCTACAAGTGTTTTCCCGTGAAGTCAAACCAATTGATAATCACGCATGTGCCGAACCATTATACCCTTATCTTGACAATAAAACGATTACCATCATAGAATTCAAACAACTCAAATTCGTAATAATTTGCAAACAGGATAACTGATGATACCCGAAGATATTCGGAACTTAGTCGGTAAACCCTTCGGAAAAACCGTTTTCGATATCGAAAAGGAATCGGTGAAACGGTTCGCTGATGCGGTCGGTGACTCTAATCCGCTGTATACAGATTCCGTATACGCGACTTCGACCGGGTATGGATCGCTCATTGCTCCTCCCGGTTACCTTTCTTCGCCCTGGTACTGGGGAGACAGCCGGGAGAAGGAGCCTACCACCATTACCGGTCTCGGTGATATTATTCAGGCGCTCATTGACGCCGGATATACTCAGACCTTCGATAGCGGTATCGAATACGAGTTTTTCGAACCCGTTAAAGTCGGCGATACCATTGTCGCGGAGTACCGGATAAAAAATATCGCCGAACGGGGTAAAGGTGATGAAAAGGCGATATTTCTCTTCACCGAATCCGTTTACACCAATCAGGCAGGGAAAACAGTCGCGATTTCGAATGTAACGACGACTCATCGGTAATCGGAGGGACAGGTGGCCAAGCAACTCTACTGGGAAGACATTGAAAACGATACGGAAATACAGCCGTTACAGAAGATAGCCACCACGATGATGCTGGTCAAATGGGCCGGGGCCAGCGGCGATTTCAACCCGCTTCATTATGATACCGTTTTTGCCGGGACTGCCGGTGTCGGTAAGCCGGTTGTGCAAGGAGCTTTAAAAAGACAGTGGCTTATTCAGTTGCTGACCGACTGGATGGGAGACACGGGGAGACTGAAAAATTGTTCCGTCCGTTACCGGTCGATGGATTACCCCCGGAACATGAAAACTATGACCGAACCGCAGGACGGTGAAACATGGACATGCAGGGGAACCGTTGTAAGAAAGTATATCGAAGATAATCAATATATGGTAGACTGTCGTATCTGGCTGGAGAACGGAAGCGGAGAAACCACCACTACCGGAAAAGCGACCGTTATCCTGCCGTCCGGAACGGATAAGAAAAATTAGTGTCGGTACGGGTAATCAGAGGAGGATGTGAATCATGGGTAACAGGCTCAAGAATAAAGTAGCAATTGTAACCGGCTCAGGCCAGGGAATTGGATTGGCCATTGCCATTGCCTTCGCCAGGGAAGGCGCTATAGTCATCACTAACAACCGGTCCCAGGGAACCGAGGGAGGCGATGCCGGAACCGCTGCGGACCAGATTAAATCGATTGGCGGGGAAGCCATGCCTTTTTTCGGTAACGTCGCCGAATTCAGCGTTGCCGAGCAGATTGTCAAAACTGCCAAAGATACCTACGGCAGACTGGATATCCTGGTCAACAACGCCGGTTCTGACAGGCCGCACATGATATGGAACATGACCGAGGAAGAATGGGATATCAGTGTCGATTCTTTCCTGAAAGGGTCTTTCAATACCAGCCGGTTCGCCTGCGGGGTGATGAGAGAACAAAAATGGGGTAGAATCATCAACACCACCTCGACTGCCTGGTTGGGAACGGTCGGCCACTGCAATTACGGCGCTGCCAAGGCCGGTATCGTCGGTCTGACCCGGGCAGTCGCCCGCGAAATCGGCCGGTATGGTGCAACCTGCAATGCCTACGCTCCGACCGCCTCGACCCGCTTTTCCGCCAGCGAGGATATCCAGGCGGGCTTCAAGAAACGCTACGAAGCCGGCCTGATGACAAAGGAGCGCTACGAGGAACTTACCAATCTTCCCGACCCGATGACTCTTACTCCCTTCCTCATCTACCTGTGCACCGATGAGGCCGCTGAAATTAACGGCCAGGTTTTCGATGTCACCGGCGGCAATATCGCCATGTACTCCGAGCCGGTCAAGCTGAAATCCATCGATAAAAAAGAGGGTCTCTGGACGGTCGACGAACTGATAAAACTCGTCCCGACCATACTTTACGAAGGGTACAAGAACCCGGCCCCTCCCAGTAAGGAATAGAAGTAGCAAGGAAATCAGGGGTTAGTGCCGTAGCCGGCAGGGATACCGGGTCGTGTAGCGGAATCAGTCTGAAAAAGGAATATAAGCAGCAAAAAGCTATTCACCGATAGAAACGGCTGTATATATTCGTAGATGTTTCTAAATCCCTCTCAATCTCCCTTGACAAAAGGGAGAAGCTGTATTGTCTGCCTCTCTTCAAATTTCCGAAGTGGGATTTTTCGGACGACTTTATCTATAACTGACTCTTTTTGTTAAAGAACTTAGAGTAATTGAGACTCGATTCGTTTTCGTTTTTTCGGAGATTTTTTTTAAAACGGAATCGGATTTTTCAGGTTTCGGGAACGCTGATAGCTACTCACGTTTCGTCAAGGTGAGCCGGGGCAGGCTTCCGGCAGAACCTGTGTTCGAGCGGCCTGTCCTGAAATGAAACCGTATTGCCAAATACTTGCGAAGCAGTCATTCTGACCCCGATGTAAATCGGGGGAAGAATCTCATCCGATATTGTTGCGAATCATATGACCGCTTTTGCGAGCCATCCATCAACAGGCATTCATGTCCCGTATGAACACCAATGAATCGGGAAGGCGCGGCAATCCCTATAAATCGGGACAGGTTAAAACTCATATTCGCCCTTTACTGGGTTTTACCGGGCTGGTAATTCCTTTTCGCGCAAGATGACGTTGCGGTCCGTTTTGCCGGATGACCGGCTGTCAGGTAAAAGAGGAACGGATTACCGAGTACTAAAATACGTCCATCGTACCGCCATGCTGGCTCTCTGTCGGGAGCGTTTCCCGGTTCTCCTGACGAGCGGCTCCGGCGGCGGAATCCTCGCGGGGCATTTACGACTTTGCCCAAAATGTGGCTTATATTAGCACAGGTGTTCTGGTGGTGTCAAATAAAGATGTCACAAAAAGGGTACCTCTGAAAAGTTCCCTCTCCCCACCGCGGGAGAGGGTTAGGGTGAGGGGGACTGTCGTCTCTGTCAAAATCCTTCGATTCTAACACGTATCTTCGATAACAAGCCTTCGCTTGAATCGTTTTTTTCGTTAGACTCCGATTTTCCCCAATCTTATTAATTCAGTTATCGGGGCGAAAATCACCTTCAATCCTGATATTCATTTTATAGTCCATAAGTATAGTAATCGGGAAGATGCGGCAATCTCGAGAAATCAGGTATATTCAGATTGCAGTATTTTAAAGGGAAAGAAAACAAATAGTCGCGTGAAAATCAGAAATATCTATCAACTAGAATTAGATTCTCTTTTTATTTTGTAGTAACGTAATACATCATCCACAGCTAAATCGCCCGTGTTAGTAATGACATCAAAACAATTGTGACTTACTATTTCTTTAACTCTCTTCAATTGCGTATCATCAAGATGATTAAACTTTGTCCACCATTCTTCAGTTAGGTTGTCTTTATACTTAAAACGATGAATAATAAGTGCCTCCGGCATCCAGAGTATTTTATGAAACTCAAGGATATCCTTTCCAAAAGCTTCTTCAAAAAAAGACTTTCCGCGACCTATCTTACCTTTTGTAGCATTAAGAACCGCTTGAATAGAACGAATATACTTACGATTCCAATGTTTTCCAATATACTCTCTATTATCGAAGTAATCTGGATCATTAATGGGGTGATACTTCATTGGGAACGAATAAATAGTCACTCCGAGTTCGTCACATAAATCAACACTAATTTTCATTCTATAATACAGATCATCGGGTTCATCTTCGTAATTATAGAGTAAATAATTTGATAGGTCTTTAAGCCCATGTTGAGCTGCAGTGCGTACTGCTTTTTCATAAATATCTTTCATGGAATAGTAATCAAAAGCGAAGCGTAATGGACGGATGTTTATCTCTGTCAGCTTCTCCATTTTCTTGTCGGTAACAAGACGGGCATCAACACCTTGATTAAAATCAATGATGCGCATGCGTTGTAGTTTCTTAAAATGTTTTTTATAAAGTGAACGTGCTACGTTGTCAAACTCAATTATAGCTTCGAGTGTTGCAGCTTCTGAATAAAGTAGATTGAGTTCTTCTCGTTTTATGTAAAAATCCGCTTGGTCTGATTCCGATAGTTTGTCAGAAATTTGGTCATACAGGTTAACTATCTTTCTCGTATACGCTCGTACATTATACCCGTCACGAAGGTTCTTTATTGCGATATCGTATTCACTGTCTGGAATATACATTGCACCGCGTTTAAATCCACAATCTTTAATTTCATCAATAATTTTTTCAAAGTGCTTCGAGGCAAAGACATTATTGTCCATTAAGAGCAAATCCTTTCTTGGTCCGAACCTTTCGTCAACTTGCCGGATTTGATCTTTTATCCCAATGTAATCAATGAATCTCGGCTCTAGCTTAGGAACGGCACAAAAAGGACATTTGTTAGGGCAACCATGAGTCATAAAAGCTAGATAGTTCCCCCTGAAAAAGTCGGTTGGTAGATAGGGGTGAGAGAAGCTGGTAAAA
>CAZOGR010000012.1:0-21018 GCA_964579355.1 uncultured Dehalococcoidales bacterium
TCATCGGAAAGAATGGTATCCTCCAGAAACGCCTTTTTTGGATAGAATTATTTGCCAGAGTTGGTTTTTCCGGGATCGGAAGGAACCGGCGCAAGAAAGTAAATAATAACACCACATCCGATGAAACCGCTCGTCATAGTTTGTCTTCAGTTTATCCCAATTATCTTCAAAATTCTGGTACCAAACCATTAGCGTTTTATCATAATCAGCACCGAAGTTATGCCAGTCCTCCATGACGAATATTCCTTCAAAGGCTTTGGCAAGTTGCCTTACTGACGGCAGTATCCCGTTTGGGAAGATATACCGGTTTATCCATGGATCCAGTGATGTCCTGGATTGGTTGCCTCCTATAGTGTGAAGTAGAAACAATCCTTCATCTGTAAGACATCTGTGCACTACTTCCATAAAAGTCCGGTAATTCTTGTAACCGACGTGTTCAATCATGCCCACAGATACCACCCGGTCGTAAGTTCCATTAACATCGCGGTAGTCCTGAAGTTGTATTTTCACAGGTAAATCACCGCATATTTTTTGAGCGTATTCGACCTGTTCACGGGAGACGGTTATTCCTACCACCTCGACTTTATATTTTTCAGCAGCATAGACTGCCAGGCCTCCCCAGCCACAACCGATGTCAAGCATTTTCATTCCGGGTCGAAGCTTTAGTTTATTGCATATCAGTTCCAGTTTCTGTTCCTGAGCCACATCTAAAGATTCGGCATTTTGCCAATATCCGCAACTATAAATCATCCTCTCATCGAGCATATGCGAAAAAAGGTCATTACCAATATCGTAATGTCGTTCACCTATCTGAAATGCCCGTTTCTTTGACTGGAGATTGACAAGCCTGGCCCAAACAGCCTGTGTTAGTAGTATCCAGTTTTGTTTCACCTTTTTTTCGATATTATTTGTCAGAATCCGGGTGAAAAATTCATCGAGTTGCGGACAATCCCACCATTCATCCATATAGGATTCGCCCAAGCCCAGAGATCCCCATCCCAGTACCCGTTGATAGAAGTTTTCATTATGAACGGTGATATCCCAAGGCTTATCACCTCCGATTTCGATTCCCGCTTCTGCCAGTAAACTTTGTACTGCTGCTTTACTCTTCATATCATATCCTTTCTCAAAGAATTGATGAGCTGATTATACAGGAAAGTAAGTTGAAAATATCAAATAGTCGGATTGAAGGGAATCTAATCTTCATTCCTTTGAAACTAAAAAAAATGCCTTTACGAGTCTGCATTATCCTTTCGCTCTCAGAACAGGTACACGATATAAGTCTGGAAAATGCAAATCTATCCTATGCAAAGCAGTAAAAATAGCACGGTTTTCTATTGACAAATAAGCTGAGGAATTATTTTGTCTATTGCACTTGAAATCTCTTGTGCCGTCTTGAGAAAAGTATCTACGTTACCCCAAAATGGATCAGCAATACTTCCCGCATCTCCTGCATATTCCTTCAAAGTATACGCTTTTCCCACTGGTAAACCCTCTTTCATTTTTTCCGACATGACCAGTATCAGGTCAGCATGTTGTACCATATCCTGTGTCAGATTCTTGGGCTTATGAGAAGCCAATAGATCTTTTCCATACATTCTCATTATGGCTTCCCTGGCTTCCGTAGTGGCGCTCTGATCAGTTGGGCCATCGCATGCCGCCGAGTCAATTTTAAACTCGTTCAATTTGCTGATTTCCTTAAGTTTCTGTTCGAAAATAACCTTTGCCATTGGCGATCGACAGATATTCCCGGCGCATACCAGTAAGATTTTTTTTACAGAATTACTCCGATAAGCCCGAAGAGGGTTTTCCATATTTAAATCGCTCCTTCTTATTTCTACTATTATAAGTTAAAGCCAGGCCGCGTACAGCGCCTTGTCAAGTTTTGTTGTTATGTCCCAATGACTATTTTCCCTTTTGATGCCCTTGCTCGACTTAGCGGCGCGCCTCGACGATTTGTTCCAACGGATAGCAGCAATCTATGACAGGCCTTATCATTCCTGCCTCGATAGGTTCCTTCAGGAAGACCAAATACTCAATTTTATTCTTTGGTACCCCGAGTATTGCTTCTTGCTACCTATCATTGATGTCTATAACATTTGCGGCGTAAATGCCAGCGATTCTGCTCAGCATTCGAAAAGATGCACAAAGCATAAGGACGCTCTTTAGGGAGAGTATTCACAAACGGGCGTTCTTTAGGAAGAAGCAGTTTATCATCCGGGAGTCGACTGTATATGACATGAAAAACACTATTCTGTCCGGCCCCGGCGAACAGAACAGGGTCTTCCTGTAAAGCTTTACCGGCAGCTTTATTCCATCCACGAGAGTGAAAAGGTTCATTTATGCGGTTACAATTCAATTCCGGCCGGAATAGTTGGGTCAGAGAGTCAACGTCGTTGAGGTTTTCAAGAAGGTTCCTAATCAGTTCAGTCGTTTCGGTGTTAAAAATAAAATCTCCTGAACGATATTACGCCGATTATATAAGTATGAAAGTATCTTTTCAAGGAAAATCTGTATCAGAAGAATTCTTCAGTGATGGCAGTTCGTCATGTCACGCATTTGATTGTCTATGTGTTTTTGATAAAAAGGATGAAATAAAGAGAACAGGTTAAAGTTGTTGCATCATTCTGACCTGCTACCAGGACGTCAGTAAAGCCAATAATTCGTAACCTCAATAACTAATTGGATATTTGCAAGATAGTACCCCCGTCACCGGAAACAAATATTTCGTCATTCGAGTCAATCCAGATACCTGTTAAATCATTAGGAGTACCACTGATAATTCGATACCATTTCCCGTGATTAAAATAGAAAATCGTACCGGATTCACCTACAGCGAATAATTCAGAGCTTGATGTACCTTGAATATCGTATAAGGTACTTTCGTTAAAAGAATACAAGGTTGAATATAGTTTGTTGTCAAATATCAGTATCAAACCATTTCCGGCTATATACACATGGGAATATTTATCTCCCCAGATACCATACAATGTTTTCGAAGTATAACTCTCGACAGTTCTCCACTTCTTACCATCGTATCGGAGAATAATACCGCCGCTGCCTACAGCGTATATTTCTGTGGGAGAAAATCCCCAAATACCATATAGAGTTTCCGATGTACCACTTTCCATTGTCTGCCATGAGATACCATCGTAATGAAGAATAAGACCATTATGACCTGCTGCATAAACATTTTCGGATGAAGTTCCCCATACATCTTCAAGCCATCCGGTTGTACCGGTCGACTGATAAAACCATGAAACACCATCGTAGTGCAGTATTCTGGATTGACCTACATTTTTATTGTCACATTCCTCACAATAAGGTTCTTTACCACCGACTGCGAAAACGTCTGTAGAAGATGTTCCCCAGATACCCCGAAGTCTTTCATCTGAATTTGTTCTTGCCAGTATGGGTGCCCAGGTCTGTCCATCACTATGAAGTACTGAAGGTTCACTTCCTATCAAAACTGGGGAGGTATAGAAACTCGAACCTGCAGCAAAAAGCTCGGATTGAGCAGATCCCCAAATATCTGATACGGTATTGGTAACAACACCTGTCATTGGAGACCATGAATATCCGTTATAGTGCAGAATTAGTCCGTTATTGCCAACAGCAAATACATCATTGGTTGAAAAACCGAAAATATCATTAGTGTCGAGGTAGTCTCTACCTCTCCAACTAATACCGTTGTAGTGCATTATATAAGTGCTGCCAGCGGCATATACATTGTTGATTGAAGTTCCCCAGATTCCCTGGAGACCAAAATTATTCGTGCCATCCATTTCTCTCCAGGTTGTTCCATTAAAGAATAACTGTACTTCCCCACCGGCGATAATCTGGTCGGGAGAACTACCCCAAACACAAAATAGATTATTACGTCTGACATAATCTTCTTCACGGTTCAGGGTAAATTCCATATGAGTCCAATTATTTCCGTCATAGTGAAGTATGATTCCGCCATCTCCTACAACATACACATTATCAGAAGTAAATCCAAATACACCCCGTAACATCGGATACGAATCTGATGTTACATTTGCCCAGTGTTCACCGTTGTAATGGTAAATATTGTCATCACCTACCATGAATACATCATCAGGCTCATGAGCCCAGATGCTGGTGAAGAAACCGAAACCGATTCCTTCCATCTTTGTCCATCCGATTCCATCGTAATGAAGGACGATGTTGTAACCACAGGCGAAAACATCATGTGGTGAAGTACCCCAAACATCATTTAACTGAAGATCGGTTCCGCTATCCATAAGTTCCCAAAAGTCACCGTCATAATGAATAATGGTTCCTTTTTGTCCAACAGCAAATATGTCTTTTGAAGATGTTCCCCAAACTCCTCGGAGGTGATTTCCCTGCGGTAACGGGTTACGCCAGGAGACGGTAAAATCAGCAACAGGAAGATTGACACGTGTTTCTTGGTTACCGGATATAAGTGTATTGAATAAATCTTCAGTGTCAATCCACTTGCAACAAATTATCGTTGAAAGGACGATATATAGAAGCGTAAAAACAACAATCAGTAATTTCAAGCACTTTCTCATATGAATAACAGTATATACATATGTTTCAAAAATTGTAAAGTATAGGCAGAGAACGAAGTTAGCTTGACTACATTATTGAGTGAACGGGAAGTGTCTAAAGGACACAGAACAAGGTATTGATAAGGATATTCGATTCGTATACTGGCAAATTCAGAAAGCAAGCGGTCTCTAGTTATTCAACTTGCTGCTTGGAGTTAAAGTGGTCGAGTACGTACCAAAACTCACTTTTCGTAGTAAACAATCCATCTTTTTATTGGATAGCCTTCTCTTTGAGAAGGCAATACATTCAGACGCAAAAGCAATCTAAAACTGTTTTCAGGTCGATAAACATAAGACCTCCATGATCATCGCTATCAGGACTATTGGTGTCTGTTTCCTCCATGATTGCTTCGAGAAGATACTTTAAGATTTCAGGCTGCTTATGGCTCTCAATCATTTGCATGCTGGCTTTTTCAATGCTGGCCCCTTTTTTCTTGTTAAGGCGCTCCACCAACTTGAAATTATTGTCTTCTGCTTCCTTCAGCATTGTATCGGTTACTTTCGGCAAGGGTTTATCTCCCTGCAGCATCACCTGCCACACAGCTACTCCCAGAAAAATCAGGTCTTCCCGCTCATACTGACTGAAAATGTCATCGTCTACCCCCAGAAGATATGCCAGGACAAACGGCTGTTCTTCTGACATCCGGTTAATCAGTTTTTGGGCCTTTTTCACCGAACTGCCTGATATTTTCTGCCATGTTTTCTCAATTATTTCCGAAGAAATTACTCCTTCACAGACCGGGGCATCATTGAGTTCCTGATTCATCTTCCTCTCCCATTCATCGAAAAACGTCTCGGTTTTCGGCGATAATTCCTGCTGTTCGTTCTCCATCATTTCCTCGATGTCGGAGCCATAGTAATCTTCCTGGTCGAAAAGGGATTCGATACGTTCGTAGACATGGTCCAATATCTTCTGGCGGCTCCTCTTTTTCTCATGATTGGCATCGGCTGCAATCTCCTCTTCCAGTGCCTCAAACTCTTTCAGCGTTCCCCGAATGACAATGCCGCCGTGAGCGATAACCGCGCCAAAGAGCAAACAAAGACTTCCCGGACTGAGAGCAACGCTGTTCATGAGTTCCCGAAGTTCCTCTTCGCTGAGTATCAACTCGTGAAATCCGCTTTCAGACCGGCGTCCGAAAGCCCAGGTACTCAAATCCCAGGTGGTTCCTTTCCAGTTTCTTATCTCGCCCTGGTCGTTACACCAGCTACAGTGCCAGCTGATTACCCCTGACATATCCCTATAGATTTTCAGGTGTCCGGTGCACGGCCTTCGGCCGGGGCGCCTCCGGCATGAAAGAGCCGAGTCGATTGATATGTCTGCCGGTGATATGGTGGCGGTTGAAACAATCGAGCCAAAGAACCGGGCGAATTTCCTTGCCGGTTCGTGAGAAGGGCCTGATGGAATTCCTTCGAAGTGAGTCATATCCGTAATAAATGTATCACCCATATGCTTTCTGCCTCCGGATAAATGATTGGGGTTGAAACATGCTTTACTATTATGAAAGTATAGCAGAATATCGATGCTGTTGAAGATTCTCTCCTCTATCTATACTATTCTTTTTCCGGAATAATGGTGCTGTGAGAGTCCGTACTTCCTGTTAATGCTGCCTTGGAACTGATAAAATTCGAACAGGCTTATGGCTGGTAAAACCGTTATCCATATCGATCTTGATTCTTTCTTTGTATCAGTGGAAAGGGTACTGAACCCTGACCTCGAAGGGAAACCGGTTGTTGTGGGAGGCAGGCCTGACCGGAGAGGAGTTGTTGCCACCGCATCTTACGAAGCAAGGAAGTTCGGCTTGCACTCAGCCATGCCGCTGGTGACCGCTGCCCGGCTTTGTCCTCAGGCTATTTTCATCGAAGGGAGCTTCGATAATTATCGGAAGTTTTCCCGCAATTTCATGGCGATTTTAAATGACTTCTGCCCCTTCATCGAGCCGGGCGGGCTTGATGAAGCCTATCTTGACGTAACAGGATTTGAATCGTTACATGGCTCGATTCGACAAATGGCCATCACTATAAAGCAGAGAATCAAGACTGAAATAAGTCTTCCCAGTTCTATAGGAATCGCCAGTTGCAAGATAGTCGCCAAAGTAGCCTCGGATTACTCAAAGCCGGACGGCCTTGTAGAGGTTCCCGGCGGTGGCGAACAAGAGTTTCTGGCGCCTTTGGCGGTAGAAAAGCTGCCTGGGGTTGGGGGGCAGACGACTAAAGTCCTTAAAAGCCTCGGGGTACATACGATTGGCGATTTATCCCACATTTCTTCACGTACTTTGGAGCAGCGGTTTGGGGTTACCGGGGCAGTATTACATCAACACGCCAATGGCATCGATGACAGTCAGGTATTACCTCCCGGAGAAACCAAGTCGATTAGTCGGGAAACCACTTTCGAAGCGGATACCCGTGATAGATCTTTCCTCGAAGCAACTATATGGGTACAAAGCGAAAAGGTGGGAGCTGATCTCAGGAAGCAGGGGAAAGAAGCAAAATGTGTGACTCTGAAGCTGAGGAATAGTGATTTTTCGACAATCACCCGCAGCCACACACTTCCCGTAAGCATAAGTACCGACAGAGAGATATTCGAAACTGGAATGATGCTGCTTGATAAAGCGCTGACGATTGAAAAGCAAAGGATACGGCTTATCGGAATCGGTGTTTCCCATCTGGTGGAACCCGGCAGGCAGGTGTCGTTATTGACTCCCTCCGATCGGAAACTCGATGAGTTGAACAAAACGATAGATCGTATTCGTGACAGGTATGGCTTCGGTGCCATCCGTGCAGGGAAAACCTTATTACTTAAAGACCTGCTGGATAACGAATGTCTCTTGAAAAGAAGTCCGTGAACTACTCTCCAACACCCTCGTCACCGGACTTGAACCAGTGTAATAATAATAGCTACAGAATTAGAGGAAAAGTCTTTTCGAAGATTTTACCTTTTGTACGGAATGGTGGGCCATTCTGGGCTCGAACCAGAGACCTCAGTCTTATCAGGACTGCGCTCTAACCAACTGAGCTAATGGCCCTTGAGCGAAAACTCTCCTGATTTTAACCCAGAATGCCCACGAAAAGCAAGTATATCAGCTTAAATCTTTACATCTTGAACCTGCCGGGTTTATCGTGCTCCATTCCCCACATCTCGAAGGCCTTTATATAGTGCGGCGGCTGAGCAAAATCGTGCTGCATGAGCTTTCCGTCCATCCGGTAAGCTCCCATCCGCGACCGCATTTCTTTTATCCTTGTCATCAGGCTGTCCATCTTCGCCGCTGGAATCGAAATCATCATTTCTCCATCATCAGAAACGGCCCGGGCCGTTTCTCCCGGGTCAGGTAAGACAATCCAGTATTTCCCGTCAAGCATCGGGTTGACGACGGCATAGGTACAGGAAGGTGCGAAGAAACGCGACTGAATGTTTTCGGATTCTTCCGGACCGAACGCCATCAGCAGGCTCCTCAACTGATTGGTAGAAGGATACATCAGTACCAGGTCCGGCAAATAGGTAGCGTTTTTGAGCGGAGCGGTCAGAATGCCGATATATCTCCCCGGTTCGAAATGGTAATACCCCATTGCCTGCCCCGGTACCATGTCAGGTCTTTCCGGCCGCTCGTCAAGTCCGAAAGCAGTAATCGGCGCCGGACACCAGTTGTCTTCCTTCAGCATCGCTACCGTTCTTCCGTCACGGCGCGACAGAGCAAAGGCCTGACATTGGGCATAGTGAATACCGTCATCCCTTCTGGGCCGGTAGGCATTCTCCGGTATGTCTTCTTCGCTCTCCAGCATTTTTACCGCCAGCGGTGAGGTCCTCAATCCCAGGTGCTGTTCGAGCAGGTTTCCGTATTCATTGAATTCTGCAACATTTGCCATACTATTCCCTCCTGTATATTTCAGTATATTGTCATCGAAATGTCATATTTATTATGTAAATCCTACTTTTATCACGTAATCACATCGATTTGTGTGATACATTATAGAGTATAGAAGTATATACAAGGAATAGATGTGCTGTGTAAAAAATATACCATTTTGTGAACATACTTGAAAACGTCTGTTTTTTAATGTAACGTAGATAGTCACACTTTACCAAGACTGATACCATGCGAATTTTCAAGCACAGGGAATACGGACAGGAGAGAATGATATGGATGACTCTATGGTTCAGGCACGGCATATAATTGATACACTGATTACCAATATCGAAAAAATAATCGTAGGTAAACGCGAGCCGATAAAACTGGCCGTTATTACCCTTATCAGCCAGGGGCACCTGCTGATTGCCGACCCGCCGGGAGTGGGAAAAACGATGCTTGCCCGGAGCCTTGCCCGCTCGATTAGCTGCACATTCAACCGCATCCAGTTTACCCCGGACATGCTGCCCGGCGATGTCACCGGCGTATCGGTCTACAATCAGAAAACAATGAATTTCGAATACCGTCCCGGCCCGGTCATGGCCCAGATAGTACTGGCTGATGAAATTAACCGTGCCAACCCAAGAGTGCAGTCTGCCCTCCTCGAATGCATGGGAGAACGGCAGATTACGGTCGACGGCACCAGCTATCCCGTTCCTTCCCCCTTTCACGTTATCGCCACAGAAAACCCCGTTGAATATGACAGCACCTTCGCCCTTCCGGAAACACAGATGGACCGGTTCCTGATGAGTATCAGACTCGGCTACCCTTCGGCAGCCGATGAAGTGGAAATACTCGAAAGGCAAAGATATCATCACCCTGTCGAGGACCTTGAACAGGTTGCCGGGGCCGAAGATATCCTGGCTCTCCAGGAAACCGTGACGAAAATCCATGTCGATACCTCCGTAAAAGAATACATGGTGGCTATCACCGGTGCCACCCGTACCCACCAGTCGCTGACTCTCGGAGCGTCTCCCCGCGGCTCCCTTGCCCTGTTCCGGGCTTCCCAGGCACTGGCACTGATGGAAGGCAGGAATTACGTTCTTCCCGATGATACGAAAAGACTCGTCATCCCCGTCCTGGCGCACCGCGTCAAACCGGTCGCTTCTTCACATGATTCTGCAGCTGAGGATGTCCTCACCGAAATACTCGAAACGGTACCTATCCCGGGACTTCCTCATGATGGAAAGCAGCGTATCTCCTGATATTTTTTCCAGGATTGAGAGAAAAAACAATATGAAAATCCGGAAAGCAGCAATAATTGTCCCGGTTGTTATCGCGGTTATCGGGATTATCGGCGGTTCCGTTCTGACGTGGTATCTTTTCGCATTCTGCCTGCTGCTCATTCTATTTGGGTACCTCTGGGCAAGAATCAATATTAACGGCGTCGAGGTTAAAATCCATAACATTCCGAAAACCCTCCGGGCAGGTGAGGTACTTGAGGAAACAGCCGTGATAGAAAATCACAGTCGGTTGCCGAAATTCAGCGTGACCCTCAAGGAAAATACGAACATGCCCGGCCACGATGCCCTGATAACTCTCGAATTATCGCCTGAATCGGTCCGCTCCTGGCATTCCCGGACCATCTGCCATCATCGTGGTCAGTTCAAACTGGGTTCGCACACCATCTCATCTACCGACCCCTTCGGGCTTGTCACCGGAAAAAGAACCTCAGGGGTTCTCCGAGAATTTACCGTGCTACCGGCTGCTCTCGATATCCCGCTCTTTCAACCCGAAGTTCACGCTGAACCAGGTAAGGGTTCGGTCAAGTGGCTGAGGAGCGGCACCAGTTCTACTATAAGCCGGGTGCGCGAGTATGCTAACGGAGACACCCTGAATAATATTCACTGGCCGAGTACCGCTCATCGTAACAGCCTCATGGTAAAGGTTTTCGAACCGGAGCAGCTAAAATTCCAGTACCGGCATGTCTGGATTATCCCCGACTTATTTAACGGCGCTCAATTCGGGTCAGGAGAGGAATCTACCGGAGAATATTCCGTTACCTTAGCCGCAACTATCTTTAACAAATACATGGAGAACGGTAAAGACACCGGTATTATCGTATCGGGAGACCGGCGTCACCTGTACCTGCCGGATTCAGGGAAACTTCACCGGGAAGAAGTCGACCGGATGCTGGCAACGATAAAAGACGAAGGCACCGAACCCATCGAAGACCTGCTTGAAAAGGAAACAAACCGGTTCGAGGAAGGTGCCATCATTATTATCATCACCTCATCCGCCAGTGAAACCCTGCCCCGCCTGGTAAACGATATAGAAAAACAGGGATGTATGGCCGTTGTGATATTACTCGACCCCGTCAGCTTCGGCGGTACTACCGGAATAATCACAACAGTGAAAAACATCCTGGCAACAGGAACTCAGGTCTACATCGTCAGAAAAGGCCAGTTGATTTCGTCGGCGCTTGACAGCCGCCGATTGACCTCAGCTTTCGCTTATGGAGAATAGCCTGTCATGGCAGTGATAACGACGAAAAGCATGAAGAAACGGGAACGGACAGAGATTCCTGCCTCCGGAGTCAACCGACGGCAGGAGATTCTCAGCATTCTTACCCTCTTTTTTCCGCTCGAGGTGATGATTTTATCACTTGAGCGGGCAGAGTGGCTTGAAAGTCAGCCATCGCTGTCGCTTGTTCTGGCAGTGTCCGTTCTAACGGGATATGTTCTTACCAAAATCAAAATGCGCAAACTATTGAAATGGCTTGTCGTTGTTATTCTAGGTATCGTTATCACCGGTTGGCAGATACTCACCATTCTTCCGCATTCGGTACTACCCTTGACTCGCAGGTTACTCGAGGCTCTTCAATCGACACTCAGCGTCATCAGCATGTCCGGCACAGAAACCAGCAATATCCATTTTGCAGTTTTTCTCCTGGTTTTCACCTGGGTTTTTGGCAGCATTTCCTCATGGCTTGTTTTACGAAAGTACAACGCCTGGCCTGTTGTCATAGCCGGAACCATCGTTCTGCTCATCAACCTCAGTAATCTTCCCTTGAATTATTACGGGTTTCTTTTCTTTTTTCTGGGAGCGTCGCTTCTGCTTATCGGACAAACGCGTGTAATGAAAAACCGGACTGATACCTGGGAATCGGATATCCTGACCCGCAATCAGAGCGTGAAGTATTTCGTCACCTCGGTCGTCTGTATCAGTATCCTCGTTTCCTTTACTGCCTGGCTGCTGCCGGATGTTAAACCGGGCAAATTTTTCTATATTGATAGGAGGAATACTCCCGTCCTGGAAAGAATCGAAAATTACCTGGTAAATTTTTTCTCGGCTGTTCCCCGGAAGCAGCCCTTAATCGCCGCTGAAGAGCAGGCTGAATTTACTTTCGAAACCACCGTGGAGCGTTACGGCTCGGACCTGCATTTCATCATCGCCTCCGAAACTCCCCAGTACTGGCGAATGAGAATGTACGATGTCTATACATCTACCGGCTGGAAAAACAGTGAGTCTTCCCAATATACAGCGAATGAATTCCCAGAAATCAGGCTAAATCCCGGTACGGAAAAAAGAGAAACGATTACCTTCGATGTTGAGACCGCCCTGCAAAGCGATGTCATTCTTACCACCGGTGAATTCGTTTCTGTCAACCTCCCGGCTTACCGTCATGTTCTTTCTATCGATAGTATTCCGGAAGCCGGCTCAGTGGTAGACAATACCGTGACCGTCACCTCTGCTCATACACTCGATACCAAACAGAAATACACTGTTCGCTCGAATGTCATCTCGGCCGCACCGACCGAACTGGCTGAAGCCGGAGAGGATTATCCGGAGTGGATAACCAGTCGGTACCTGCAGTTACCCGATTCGTTACCGGAAAGTATCGTTTCTCTGACAGGAAATGTCACCGCTAATGCCACAACTCCCTATGAAAAAGCTCTGGCAATCAACCGCTATCTGGCCGATTTTCGTTATAACCGGAACACACAATCACCTCCGGAAGATACTGACGCGGTCGAGTACTTTCTTTTCACTAAGAAATCCGGTGCCTGCGGTGATTTCGCTTCGGCAATGACCGTCATGCTCCGGGCTGCCGGCGTCCCCGCACGATTCAGCACCGGCTACTCTCCCGGTGAACTCGATTCGAAAAGCGGTAATTATTACATCCTGCAAAGCAACCGTCATGCATGGTCGGAGGTGTATTTCCCGGGATATGGGTGGGTTGAATATGAAGCGACGCCGGGCAGTGATTTTTCCCGAGGACTTATCGGTGTCGAGGCGGTAACGTTCAGCGGAGGAACGGAAATCTGGGACCCGATGTTGCACATGCAACAGTTTATGTTGCCCTCAGACGTTCAAAGCAGGGCTGTTATACAACAACCGACGGATACGACAACGCTGTTCCTGCTCTGGCCGATTTTACTGTTGGTCCTGGCAATAGCGGTCGTAGTGGTTATCATAATCAAATACCTCAATCGGGATAAGAACCGCAAAAACAGAAAATCCGTAAATAAGGATTACGCATCGGAAGCTTACGGTGGAATGTGCGAACTCGCCGCTCAGGCGGGCATCGGTCCGCTTCCTCACCAGACACCCTACGAATATGTTTCCACACTGATAAACGAACTCCCCCACCATGCCGAATACATTAAAGTTATTCTAAACAAGTTCCTGATAAGCAGATATGGAGCCGAAAAATCATTACCGGAATCGGCTAACTGGGAACTCATGACAGCCAGGCGAATTGTTTTTGATGCATTAAGGAGAAGGATTTCCGGAAAACTCTAACCTCTCTATCGGCTGTGCTGAAGCGAAGCACGATATGGGTATCACCTTCAGATATTCTTTTGATTTTTGATAAGGCCGTTTCTTCAGGCAGTTGGTTTCACATGGAGCTTTCGCCTTCATTATTTCTGTTGAATGAAATAACCCACTTTGACGGTTGCAGGACGAGCAGTGCCGTAACGCACTGTATCCCCGCACCTTTTCTGCGACATTCCGGAATTACATAGAATTCAGCTATAATCCAGGATTCATCTGCTTTTCTCACATAAGTGAAACCGGTGGAATGGTCTCCGGAATCTATCAGCTAAGGAAATCTGTCACTGTCTGCCCGGTAAGCGTCGAGATACCGGTAGAGATAGAGGCTATTGGAACCGGCAGATAAAAGTTCTCCGGGTAATCGTTAAAGTTCTCTGAGGTATTTCCGGAGAAATGTCGCGATGACAGGTTTATGTTCAAGAGAAGCTGAAAAGAGAAAACATCGGTTATTTTCAGGCAAAAAAATAACCTTAACGATTGGATAGTAAGAGGAAGGTAAGCATCCCGATAAGTCGGGATGACCGACCTAGGAGATTAGGTTACACACCTTTTCACTCCCTAGAAAGGAGGTGATCCAGCCACAGCTTCCGCTACAGCTACCTTGTTACGACTTCGTCCCAATCGCTAGCCCCGCCTTCGGCGACTGCCCCCATAAATGGTTAGCCCATCGACTTCAGGCGTTGCCAACTTTCATGACGTGACGGGCGGTGTGTACAAGGCCCGAGAACGTATTCACCGCAATTTGCTGACTTGCGGTTACTAGCAACTCCGACTTCATGCAGGCGGGTTTCAGCCTGCAATCCGAACTGAGAACGGCTTTTTGGATTAGCTCCGAATCGCTCCATTGCAACCTATTGTACCGTCCATTGTAGCGTGTGTGTAGCCCAAGGCATAAGGGCCGTGCTGACTTGACGTCATCCCCACCTTCCTCCCCGTTGTGCGGGGCAGTCTCGCCAGAGAAAACAACTGGCAACAGGGGTTGCGCTCGTTGCAGGACTTAACCAAACACCTCACGGCACGAGCTGACGACAGCCATGCAGCACCTGTGATAGCTCCTGATTTAACAGGTCGTTCCCCTTTCGGTTCGCTACTTCTATCATGTCAAGCCCTGGTAAGGTTCTTCGTGTTGCATCGAATTAAACCACACGCTCCGCTGCTTGTGCGGGCCCCCGTCAATTCCTTTGAGTTTTAGCCTTGCGGCCGTACTTCCCAGACGGGATACTTAACGCGTTAGCTTTGGCACAGAGAGGGTCGATACTCCCTATACCTAGTATCCATCGTTTACAGTGTGGACTACCAGGGTATCTAATCCTGTTTGCTCCCCACACCTTCGGGTCTGAACGTCAGAAACAACCCAGGAGGCCGCCTTCGCCACTGGTATTCCTCCCGATATCTACGCATTCCACCACTACACCGGGAATTCTACCTCCCCCTGTTGTCCTCTAGCCTCACAGTATCGAACGGGGCCTCCCAGTTGAGCTGGGAGATTTTACATCCGACTTGAGAGACCGTCTGCACCCGCTTTACGCCCAGTAAATCCGGATAACGCTTGCCACCTACGTATCACCGCGGCTGCTGGCACGTAGTTAGCCGTGGCTTATTCATCAGGTACTGTCATTATTCCTCCCTGATAAAAGGGGTTTACAATCCGAAAACCTTCATCCCCCACGCGGCGTCGCTAGTTCAGGCTTTCGCCCATTGACTAAAATTCCTCGCTGCTGCCTCCCGTAGGAGTCTGGGCCGTGTCGCAGTCCCAGTGTGGCTGACCGTCCTCTCAGACCAGCTACCGATCATCGCCTTGGTGAACCGTTACCCCACCAACTAGCTAATCGGCCGCAAGCCCCTCCTTAAGTGCCCGAAGGCTTTAATAACAGTGCATTACCTCTGTTATCACATACGGTATTAGCCCCGGTTTCCCGGAGTTATCCCCTGCTTAAGGGCAGGTTACTTACGTGTTACTCACCCGTTTGCCACTAAACTGATAAATCAGAATCGTTCGACTTGCATGCGTAAGGCACGCCGCCAGCGTTTATCCTGAGCCAGGATCAAACTCTCCGAAAATATTTTACATTGAGTTCGCACAAAAAATTGAGAAAATTAGAACCTTCCTCTCACTATCCAATTGTTAAGGTGCTTTGCGTACGTGACTGACACGTAAATTGAAGTACGCAATAACTAATATATCCTATATCGAAACCCCTGTCAAGCTATTTTTTTAATTTTTTTTACGTATCTATTTCTCTCTCTGATATCATATCACCTGCGAACCGGATACCTCCAATGGAACAAGTATACCAACGATAGATTCAGCATTATCCGAACCCTTGAATCGCTCGTCGTATACTTCTATACCATACGAATTTCCATCGAGTAACCGCTGTCGGTACCGTTCCGAATTATCATACAACCATCTCTCAATCGCCTCGTTACTGCTCCCATACCCTTTTGAAGGAAAAATTGCGAACTCGGCATAAAGAGATGCAGGTAATTCCATAATCTGGTATTCGGGGGGAACAGCCCTGCTCGCTACACTCATCCCGACAAATACCTTACCCGGTCCTTCTCCTCCCGGATACAGCCTGACTTCATAACCGGCTTTATCAATGCTGTTCTCAAGCGGACACACCTTCTCAAGTTTCATATACGATTTCCAGACCGAAGCCGTCTCTTCACCGGCACCCTGAACTCCGGCAAGTATCATCGACTCCCTGAAATGTATCCTTGATTCCATGATTATCTCCTCCGGCTGCTTATTTTTTCCTGAACAAATTGCAACTTCCCTGTGCCAGGACTTCGTGTCCGTAACAATCGCCTTTTCCGTTCCCTTTGTCTTTGAACATAACACAGTCAGCACAGGTCTTTCCCGGATTACCCTTAACCACATAGTTCACATCCATTGTCATTTACCTCCATACAGTTGTTACCCGTAATTGTCGCATATAATATTAGACAACAGTATGTCATATTAAGAATTCCGGTAATATTTCAAGGCTTTCCTCATCCGGGCAGCAATAATCTTCCGAACATGAGGAGGGTCCAGTACCTCTACGTAATGCCCGAATGACAGAATGTACCCGTACACCCATTCATCTTCCGGAAAGGTAACCGTCACATCGTATGTTCCGTCTTCATTCCTGCTGATGTCTTCTTCCTCGTAATCATCAAAAACTCTGAACAGGTCCTCCGGCTGAAACCTGAGTTTCAGTGTTACGGTATGCGCATGTTCCGCTTCGGTTTCTACTTTCTTGCTTTCATTGACATCAAGTTCTCTTCGCGTGAAACTCTTGCCGGTTACTTCGAGATTTTTCATCCTTGACAGCCTGAACATTCTCATTTCGTCTCTGAGCAGACAGTACCCGTTCAGATACCATGCCTGGCCTTTAAAACGTAACTGCATCGGTTCAACCGTCCGATGAGTTCTGACACCGCTGGCATTAAGGTAATCAAACTCAATCAAGCCATTTTTCAGTATCGCCTGTTTTATCTTCAGCAACTTGTTTTCGGCATTCGGGCCGCTGCCCCAGGGATTGTAATCGATATCGACCCATTCTATTTTCAAGCCGGACTTAAACAGGCCATTGAGTTTTTCCAGGGTTGACTCAATTTCCGGATACTTCGTAGTCTGCAACGACTTCAAGGCAAGCAGCAGACTCTCCCGTTCGCTATTACTGAGAACCGCCCTGCTCAGCGTATAATCTTCCATCAGGAAAATACCTCCGCCTGTTCCTTTCGTGGTATAAACCGGGATTCCTGCGGTCGACAGAATGTCAATATCCCGATAAATCGTCCTCGTCGAAACACCGAACTTTTCAGCCAGTTCTCCGGCAGTGGTTTTTCCTTTATTGATTACGACCATTGCTATATCAAGCAACCTGTTTATCTTCATTATATATGCTCCTCATAAATACCATCTTCCCTGCTAATAGAACATCATTTTGTCATATTTTCCTGTACTATTCCAATCCATTGCGTTTTGGTATTTAAAAGAATCCTGGCCGGGGTACTTTTCAGATTCCCTGGATTCGTTATATAATGAATTTGTTGAAAAAAGCAGTCACAGGCTTGACATTTTATGTCAATGGTCACTATAATACGATGTTGCTGCTGTTCCTGATTTTCAGCATGGTAATGGTACTGTCCGTACAGGTTCATTATCAGGCTGTGGTTATGAACCGTACTCATTATTTCTCACTGTTTAACAACTTAATATGGTAAAATATGCCCGAGTGGCGCAATGGCAGCGCAACCGACTTGTAATCGGTAGGCTAGCGGGTTCGAATCCCCTCTCGGGCTAGCGTATCAGGATAACCACTGATACTTATATGGAGAGGTGCCGGAGTGGTTAATCGGAACAGTCTGTAAAATTGTCGCCCTGACGGGCTTCGCAGGTTCGAATCCTGCCCTCTCCACCACCACGAATTTAAGCGTCCATACTGGACAGTATATTATAGTAATCTGTATAATAGAGCGAGTTGCCCACATAGCTCAGCCGGCAGAGCGCGTTCTTGGTAAGAACGAGGTCATCAGTTCGAATCTGATTGTGGGCTTATATTAAAGGGAGGATGAAATGGCAAAACAAAAATTTGAGCGTAATAAACCACATTGCAATGTAGGTACAATCGGTCACGTTGATCACGGTAAGACTACTCTTACGGCGGCGATTACTCTTTGTCTCTCGAAGAATAATCCGAACGTCAGTTTCCGTGCTTTCGACAGTATCGATAACGCTCCTGAAGAGAGAGAGCGCGGCGTTACCATCGCCATCGCACATGTTGAATACGAAACAGCAAAAAGGCATTATGCCCATATTGACTGTCCCGGCCACGCTGACTTCATCAAGAACATGATTACCGGCGCAGCTCAGATGGACGGCGCCATCCTGCTGGTTGCAGCCGATGACGGTGTTATGCCTCAGACCAAGGAACACATCCTCCTGGCTCACCAGGTTGAAGTCCCCAAGGTTGTCGTTGCCTTGAACAAGGTTGACGTGATGGATGATCCGGAACTGCTCGAACTTGTCGAGATGGAAGTCAGAGAACTTCTTTCCGAATACGAATTCGACGGAGATAATGCCCCGATAGTACGATTGAGCGCTTTTAAAGCCCTTGAATGCGGTTGCGGCAAACGCGAATGCCAATGGTGCGGAGCCGTTCTGAAACTCATGGATACCGTTGATGAATATATACCCACTCCTGAAAGACCGAGGGATTTACCGTTCCTTATGCCTATCGAAGACGTCTTCAGCATTAAAGGCAGAGGCACCGTTCCGACCGGCAGAGTCGAACGAGGAATGGTTAAACCCGGTGATGAAATCGAAATCGTCGGTCTTCATCATGATACCCGTAAAGTTGTCGCAACAAGCCTTGAGATGTTCCATAAAATCCTCGACTACGGCGAGCCCGGCGATGCTGTCGGTATCCTTCTGAGAGGTGTCGACCGCGATGAAATCGAGAGAGGTCAGGTACTGGCTGCTCCCGGCTCGATTAAACCTCATACCGAGGCTGAAGCGCAAGTCTACATCCTGAGTAAAGAAGAGGGCGGACGCCATACTCCTGTGTTTAACGGCTATAAACCCCAGTTCTATATCAGAACCACCGATGTGACCGGAGAAATCCAGTTACCCGAAGGTATTGAAATGGGTATGCCTGGTGATAACGTTAACATGAAAATAAAGCTGATTTACCCTGTCGCTCTCGAAATCGGTACCCGCTTCGCTATCCGCGAAGGCGGCAGAACGGTCGGCGCTGGTACCATCAGTAAGATTATCGCATAAGATATCGCTTTTTATTGAATTATTACGGGAGAAACTTTGATTTGCTGAAACGGCCTGAAGCCGTTTCAGCAATCATTTGAAAAGAAGATGGCAAAAAAGAAGACTGAAGCGAGAATACTCATCAACATGGCTTGCACGGAGTGTAAAGAAAGAACCTATTCTACTCAAAAAAACAGGAGAAACGATTCCCAGCGAATGGAGCTGAACAAGTATTGTCCCCGTTGTCGTTCGCATCAACTCCACAGAGAAGTCAGATAATATTCATGCACCCAACGTTTACTGACGGTTGCAGGTAATAAGTCGGGACTGGTATTGTATAACTGATGACTATGAAACAAAGAAGCAACGCTATAGTTAAAAACAAGAAACCGACATCCAAACCCAATTTCTTCAGTGACATTATCTCCGAAATGAAGAAGGTTACATGGCTTTCGCGACGTGAGTTACTATATCTGACGGGGTTGGTATTGATTGTAACCGTTGCTATGGCTATCCTGCTTGGCGTTCTCGATTTCGGGTTCTCCAGGCTGGTAAACGATGTCTTCGTCGGCGGATAATATGTCCCGAAGGCTGCTGTCTAACAGCAGCCTGTGTAGTTTTTTAATATAGCATCGAGTGAAAGTATCCATGGTAAATAAAGAAGCGAACTGGTATGTAATCCATACCTACTCGGGACACGAAGACCGGGTAAAGAAGAATCTCGAACAGAGAATCAAGCTGATTGATTCCGGTGAGGAAATCAAAGAAGTGGTTGTCCCTACCGAAGAAGAAGTCGAAGTTCGGGCGGGGCAGAAACGCACGGTTTCCAGAAAGATTCTTCCCGGATACGTTCTCGTCCAGATGAAGATGAGCGACCAGAGCCTGAATATGGTCTTGAATACTCCCGGTGTCACCGGCTTCGTCGGCAGCGGTAATAACCCTGTCCCTCTTAAAGAAGGAGAGGTTAACCAGATACTGAAACAGATGGATACGGATACGCCGAAAGTGAAAGTCGGTTTTAAGCAGGGTCAAAGTGTGCGGGTTACCGACGGACCTTTCACCGATTTCGTCGGTATCGTCGATGAAATCAGCACTGAAAAAGGTAAAGTAAAGGTGCTGTTATCTCTTTTCGGACGTGAAACCCCGGTTGAACTTGACTTTCTGCAGGTTGAAAAACTTTAAATTATTCGATTTATGTAGCCAGGAGAGTGGAAATTGGCAAAAAAAATTCATGCGGTTATTAAGTTACAAATCCAGGCAGGTAAAGCTAATCCGGCCCCTCCGGTCGGCTCGGCGCTTGGCCAGCATGGTGTAAATATCATGCAGTTCTGCAAAGAGTATAACGAACGTACTTCGTCGCAGGCAGGTTCAGTAATTCCAGCCGAAATAACCATTTTTGATGACAGGTCTTTCACCTTCATCACAAAAATGCCTCCGGCAGCCGATTTAATCAGAAAAGCTCTTAACCTCGATAAAGGTGCCGGTGATACCGGACGCAGAATTATCGGGAAACTTACCCGCCAGCAACTTCGCGATATCGCCCAGACGAAGGCAAAAGACCTGAATGCAACAAGTATCGAAGGCGCGGAGCATATTATTGCTGGTACCGCCAGAAGTATGGGAATTGAGGTAGAATAACAAAAATGGCAAAACATGGCAGAAAATACGAAGAAGCTGCAAAGCTGATTGATAAAACCAGGCTTTATTCTCCGGAAGAAGCCATTTCACTGGCAAAGCAGATGGCTTACGCCAAGTATGATGAAACCCTTGAAATCCACCTGAAAATGGGGCTTGACCCGCGTAACGCCACTCAGCAGGTTCGCGGCGTTACCCTGCTCCCTTACGGGCTCGGCAAAGAAGTCCGCGTCCTTGTTTTCGCTCAGGGTGAAGCTGCCAGGATGGCTGAGGAATCAGGTGCCGATTACGTTGGATCGGATGAACTCGTCAAGAAAATTGAAGAAGGCTGGATTGAGTTCGAAACCGCCATTGC
>CAZOGR010000012.1:21118-23347 GCA_964579355.1 uncultured Dehalococcoidales bacterium
GCCTCGATTGCTACCTCGACCGGCCCCGGTATCAAACTTGACCTCAGGCCGACGCTTTCTCTCAGCGCAAGCTAAGATAACCTGAAAAACCGGTTTCAATACGAATTTTTCGGATAATCAGCAGTATCTGCTGATTATCTGTTTTTAGAAATACTATCGAAGGAGATGTATGTATGGAAGACGTCGCGATAGTCGGTGCCGGGCAAAGTATCTTCTCCCGTAAATGCGGAGTCAATATCAGGGAACTTTGTTTCGATGCCTTCAAGGAAGCGATGGACGGCCTCGAAATCACTAACAAAGATATCGATGCCTCCATTACCTGCTCAGCCCCCGAGTATGATAAACAGAGAACACCCTCAGGGCTGATTTCAGAATACCTCGAACTTACCCCCAAACCTGCCTTCTATGTTGAAACCGTCTGTTCATCCAGCACTACCGGACTGCGTGTCGGATGGTCCCTCATCAAATCCGGTCTTCACAAAATCGTAGCTGTCATCGGCTTTCAGAAGATGTCCGAACTCTCCTCCCGCGACGCCGCCGAAAGAATGGGCCGGGGCGCCGACATCATGTGGGAATCGCCCTTTGGTATAACCATGCCCTCCGGATACGCTCTCTTCGCCCGTGCGCATATGGCGAAATACGGGACTACCGAAGAGCATATCGCAAAAATCAGGGTAAAAAATTCGAGTTACGGCGCAAAAAACCCGAAAGCCACCTACCGTAAAGAACTGACACTTGAAGATATCATGGCATCAGCTCCGATAACCTCTCCCTTGAAAATGTACGATGCCTGCGCTAACGCTGACGGCTCATCCTGTATCATTCTCGCCAGCGCCGATGTTGCCCGGAATATCTGTAAAACTCCGATATGGGTTGCCGGCATGGGCGCGGCAACCGATACGATGAGTATGTCAGGCAGAACATCATTAACCGGTCTTTCCTGCGCCCAGGACGCCGCAAAACAGGCCTACAAAATGGCCGGTATCGGACCGAAAGATATCGATGTCGCTGAGGTACATGACTGCTTCACCATTTCCGAACTGCTGGCCTATGAAGACCTCGGATTCGCTGAGCCCGGTAAAGGGTTCGAACTGGTAGAAGAAAAACAGACCTACCATGACGGGAAAATACCGGTGAATGTCGATGGCGGCCTTCTTTCGAAGGGCCATCCGATTGGCGCCACCGGAGGCTCGCAGGTACGCACCATCGTCCGCCAGCTCCGGGGAGAAGCAACCGAAGCCCAGGTTAAAAACGCCGAAATCGGCCTTGTTCACAACATCGGCGGCGTCGGGCAATACGGTAATGTGATAATTCTGAGGAGGTAGAGAAATGGGTTTTGAAAACTTTGGCACAGTCAGCTTTACTACTGAAGCAAAAACCGGAGAATTTTTAACCTACCTGGAGCAGGGAAAGTTTATGACCACCCGGTGTAAAAAATGCGGAGTCGCCCATTTTCCTCCTAAAATGGATTGCCCTTCCTGCCTCGAGAGCGATACCGAATGGTTCCAGCTCCCGGAAAAAGGAACACTGGTCACCTACTCTACCGTTCATTACGGTCCTTCCGGCTTTGAAGACAAAGCTCCGTACACACTGGCTGTAGCCGATTTCGGCAACGTCAGGGTATTCGGCCAGATAAGCCGGAGCATGCCGCTCGATGACATTCGTCCGGGAATGACGGTGAAAATTTCCCCGGTGAAAGACGGTGAAAAGATTTCCTATGAATTCAGGAGTATGTAACTTCCTGATTTTTATGCTATAATAGTGAGGTATTCATCCCGAGACAGCGGGTGTCTTTTAAGACTTAATAGTGAACCTGCCGAGGATAAAACAGAAAATTATCGTCGTAAGACGATTGTCGAATTCTGAGATTAAGTCCTTGTGCGGTCGACACAGGGACTTTTTTTATTGGGCTTTTTTATAAGCAAAAAGGAGACTGAATATGGGTAGAGAAGAAAAGGCGAAAGTAATAGATAGCCTGGAAGAAGAATTCAACAAATGTACCATCGGAATTCTTACCGACTACCGGGGTCTGACGACATCGCAGTTGACCGCTGTCCGCAGAAAAGTACAGGATGCCGGTGGTGACTACAAGGTTGTCAAGAATACCCTGGCCAGACTCGCCGTAACAAGGACAGGCAAAGAAGACCTGGCAAGTTCTTTCGAGGGGCCGGTTGCCGTTGCACTCGGTTATGACGATATCACCAGCCCGGCAAAAGCGCTCGCCGCCTT
>CAZOGR010000013.1:0-4740 GCA_964579355.1 uncultured Dehalococcoidales bacterium
ATAGTGGGATAGCAGGCAAGGAGGCGGCAATTGGCGAGAGAAAAGAGAAAAGAACGCTTGACCCGGTTGCGCGAAGAGCAGATTTTACAAGCCGCGCTCGAAGTTTTTTCCGAAAAAGGATTCGGGGCGGCGACGATACCGGCTATCGCCTCACGGGCAGGGCTGGCGGTCGGCAGCATTTACAATTACTTCCCGAACAAACGCGAGCTGTTCGTCGCGGTTATCCGGCACTTTATCCTGAATATTCCCCTGATGAACCTGATTGACGATTTGCCGAACGGCGATTTTCCGAAGGTGCTGGCAAAGATACTGCAGAATCGTTTACTGCTGCTGGACAGCCCGGAAATAGCCTACATTCCGTTTCTGATGGCCGAAGTACAACGCGACCCGGGGCTGAAAGAACTATGGCGCGAAGAGCTGCTCCATCCGTTGACGGATAAACTGGAGAATGTCTACCGGGTTCTTGGAAAAACAGGGAACTACCGGGATATCGACCCGGCGATAACCGTCAGGTTAATCGGCGGCGCGCTGCTGGGTTTTCTGATGTTCCGGATAATGGAGGGAGAAAAATCCCCGCTCCATGATCTGCCGGGGGAGACCATTACCTCGGCGATGGCTGACTTTCTCCTCTACGGGCTGAAATGGCATACCAATAATGATGAAAGGCCGGAACAACAATGACCAACAAGGTTATCGATATCGAAAATCTTTTCTTTACCTATGGGAAACTGCGGGTAATTGACAATCTGTCGCTGTCTATTCCGGCGGGCATGAGTTTCGGGTTGCTGGGGCCGAACGGTTCGGGTAAAACAACCCTGATAAAGCTGCTCGTCGGGTTACTCAAACCAACGGCAGGCAGGTTACGATGCCTGGGGAAAGCCCCTTCACTTGCCAATGCCGCGCAAAAAGGGTACATGCCGCAACTGCCGGCACTGTACCAGGAGTTAACGGTTCGACAGAACATCGATTTTTTCGCCCGGATATACGGCATGAAGGACAAAAAAGAGCGGGAAAAGAGGGTCGATGAGGTGATAGAACTGGTCGAGCTCCGGGACAAGCGGGGAGAGCAGATAGTGCACCTCAGCGGCGGCATGAAACAGCGGGTAAGTCTTGGCTGCGCTATCGTCCACAATCCGCCGCTGATATTCCTCGACGAACCGACAGTCGGACTCGACCCGGATTTGAGGGCGAGCTTCTGGGACTACTTCAACAATCTTGCAGAGAACGGCTCAACTATTATCATATCGAGCCATACCATGGATGATGCGGCGCATTGCGACAAGCTGGTATTTCTCCGGCAGGGACGCATCCTGGCTCTTGGCACTCCGGGTGAATTACGTTCGGCTCCCGGCACTCCTGATGCCAGCCTGGAGGATGCGTTTCTCCATTTTATCCGGCAGAGCAGGGAGGAACAGCATGTTGAGTAACGCTTTCAGTATCGCCAATCGCATCATCAAGCAACTGCTGCATGACCGGCGAACACTCGGCCTGCTCGTTTTCGCTCCTTTACTGATAGCCAGTATCGTGGGAGTGGCAACGCCCGAAAAAAGAATGCTCGATTACACTGCGCCGGCGATGCTGGCGGTGCTCATCCTGTTTTTCGGTTTCCTGTTGACCGGTATCAGTTTTCAGCGGGAACGTTCGCAGGGAACACTGGAGAGGTTGATGGCCGCGCCGGTATCGAGGATGAGTATCGTTACCGGGTACCTGATGGGATTTTTGCTGTTCGCGCTGCTCCAGACGCTGATTATCTTTTTCTACATGGTTTATGTCCTCGACGTGAACTACCAGGGCGAGATATGGCAGATAATCATTTTTCAGGCAATTATCGGCATCGGGGCGGTTTGTCTCGGCACCTTTGCTTCCACGTTTGCCCGGAATGAGTTTCAGATAATGCAGTTTATCCCGATTGTTATCGTCCCCCAGTTCTTTCTCTGCGGGCTTCTCTGGCCGGTAGACGGCATGCCGGATTACCTGCAATGGATAGCGAAATTCCTGCCTCTTACCTATGGAATCGACGGGATACGGGCGATGATGCTCGAAGGAAAAGACCTTGCCGGGGTGGCGAAGGAGTTCTGGATTCTGGCGGGTTTTACGCTGGTATTTTTACTACTGGCCTCGCTTTCAATAAGGAGGGGAAGGGCAAATCAGGGATAATCCCCTTTTTCCCGGTTCAGGGGAAATTACGCCTGTGTTATAATGAAAGACGAAGGAAATAACAGGAAAGAACTCGTCTATGTGGGAAAAACTGAAACAGGCGGAAGAACGTTTTCTTGAGATAGAAGACCAGATTGCGACGCCCGAAGTCGCGACTAACCCCGATATGCTGTTGAAGCTCGGCAAGGAGCGGGCCGGGCTGGAGGATATCGTTACCATGTACCGGCAATACCGGGAATCTGAAAAATCATACGAAGAAACGAAAAGCATGCTCGACGACGACCTTGATGACGAGATGCGGGATATGGTCAGACAGGAAATAGACAACCTAGAAGCGAAGATGGAGCAGATTACCGAGGATTTGAAGGAAGCCCTTATTCCGGCGGATGAGAATGACGATAAGGACATAATTATGGAAATCAGGGCCGGCGCAGGAGGCGATGAAGCGGGGCTGTTTGCCGCGGACCTTTTTAGAATGTACAGTCGGTACGCCCAGGAAAAGCGCTGGGGTGTCGAAATCATCAACACCAGCGAAAGCGGTATCGGCGGTTTCAAGGAAGTGGTATTCGAGATTACCGGTAAGGGCGCTTACAGCCGGATGAAGTACGAGAGCGGGGTGCACCGGGTACAGCGGGTACCGGTAACGGAATCCTCGGGGCGCATTCATACCTCGACGGCCACGGTGGCGGTCATGCCGGAGGTCAGCGAAGTCGAGGTGGACATCGATGAAAAAGAACTTAAGATAGACATCTTCCACAGCGGCGGCGCGGGCGGCCAGAACGTCAACAAGGTCGCGACGGCTGTCCGTATCACCCATCTTCCCACCGGTATTGTCACCATTTGCCAGGACGAACGCTCGCAGTTGAAAAACAAGATGAAAGCCATGTCTGTCATGCGCGCCCGTATCTACGATATAGAAAAATCCCGGCAGGATGAAGAACTGGGGAAACAACGGCGCTCGATGCTCGGTACCGGCGACCGTTCGGAAAAAATTCGTACCTACAATTACCCGCAGGACAGGGTGACCGACCACCGGATTAACCTGAGCCTTCACAACCTTGAAGGTATTCTGGCGGGGAACCTGGATGAAATGATTGACGCGCTGGCTACCGATGAACGGGCGAGATTACTGCAGGAACAGCTTGCATGAACCTTCGGGCAGCTTTACATAACGCCCGTATCATGTTGAGGGAACACGGCATCGAGGATGCCGCTCTAGAATCGGAAGTCCTGTTACGTTACCAGTTGGGTATTGACAGGACTTTTCTCTATACCGCTCCGGAAAAACAACTCTCGCCGGAAGATTACGAACAATATTTGATACTGATAAAGAGGCGGTATGGCGGCGAACCGACTGCGTATATCACTGGTAAAAAGGAATTTTACGGGAGAGAATTTACCGTAAATTCGTCTGTCCTGATTCCAAGGCCGGAAACGGAGCTGCTGGTCGAATTCGCTGTCAGGCTGGCCGGCGAACGGGCCTGCCGGAGTATCGCCGACATCGGCACCGGTTCCGGGTGTATCGCTGTCTCACTGGCATTCGAACTGCCCGAAGTAAAGTTATACGCGACCGATACCTCTCCCGAAGCTCTCGATATCGCCCGGTACAATAGCCGCCGACATGGTGTCGAAGAAAGAATCGTCTTTCTTCAGGGGCACCTGCTGGAACCGCTGAATTCGGATATGGATATGATTGTTGCCAACCTTCCTTATATCGATGAAGAGGGGATGAAAATCGTTAATACCCTTGGCTTCGAGCCGTTATCCGCCCTTTACGGCGGAGGTGACGGGTTACAGGTAATCGTTGAACTTATACGGCAGGCGAAAACCCGGCTGAGCCGGAAAGGAACGCTGCTCCTGGAAATCGGGAAGGGGCAGCTTGAAGCTTGTCGCCAACATCTTGAAGAAGCGTTTCCTGATGCTGAAACCTTGATTTTCAAAGACCTGGCGGGAATCGAGCGGGTAATCGGAACGGCCATGTCATCGAATTCACGCTCGTTTTCTTGACGCATTACCGTATATGTTGTTATGATTTGATAAACTCACGTTCCGTATAGTACAGATAAAGAGGAGAAGGTCTGCTATGAATATGATTGTGTGCTGCAAGCAGGTGGTTGATCCTGAAGCACCCCCGGCGAGTTTCCGGGTAGATGGCGATACGAACAAGGTAGTACCTCCGAAAGGGATACCGCCTGTTATCAGCCCGTTCGATGAGAATGCCCTGGAAGCCGCCCTGAAAATCAAGGATGCTCAGGGAGGCAAAATAACGGTGATATCCCTCGGCAATAACCTGCTGCGTGACGTCGTGAAAAAACCGCTTTCGATGGGAGCCGACGAACTGGTTCTGCTCGAAGACGCAGCCTACGACGAGGGTGACAGCTGGTCGGTTGCGTACGCCATCGCTATGGCAATAAAGAAAATCGGTACCTATGACCTGGTCTTATGCGGAAGGCAGGCGGCTGACTGGGATAACGGTCAGGTAGGGCCGGGCATCGCTGAAATCCTTGGTTTACCATGTATAACGCTGGCAAAAAAAGTGGAGCCGAAAGACGGCACCGTCCGCATCGAGCGGGTTACACCGGA
>CAZOGR010000013.1:4840-23161 GCA_964579355.1 uncultured Dehalococcoidales bacterium
CAAAAAAAGTGGAGCCGAAAGACGGCACCGTCCGCATCGAGCGGGTTACACCGGACGGCTACGATGTGATAGAATCAGCTCTTCCGGCGGTGGTAACGGTCAGCAATGAGCTTGGCGAAGCGCGCTATCCGACGATAAAGGGCATCATGGCTGCCAAGAAGAAGGAACCGGTGGTCTGGAAACCGGCGGATATCGGTGTCGATGCTGCTCAGCTCGGCGCTGCCGGCAGGAGAGCCAAGCTGGTGAAGTTGTTCCAGCCTGTTCGGGAAGGCACCTGCGAGCTTATCGAAGGCGAAAGCCCGGAAGAAACGGCGGAAATGCTGGCGAAAAAACTCAGGGAAGTCAAAATAATCTAACAGAATTGATATCAGCCGTGAGGGCAGGTGCCTCATGGTTGTAACAGGAGGAAAATAATGTCTGATAATAAAGGCGTAATGGTAATAGGTGAGATTCTGAACGGCGCCCTGAGTTCGGTCTCTAAAGAAGTGCTGGGGTGCGGCAGAAAGCTGGCTGATGACCTTGGACAGGAACTTTCGGCACTGCTTATCGGCGGTGATGTTGACGCGGCTGCTAAAGAGGCGATTGCCTTCGGCGCTGATAAAGTGTACGCAATTGAGAACAGCCTGCTGGCGACTTACCAGTCGGACGCATATGCTACCGCGGCGGAAAAAGCGGTCAAAGAAATCGCCCCGGTAGTGGTTATCACCGGGCATACCGGCATGGGCAGCGACCTTGCTCCACGGCTGGCTTTCCGGCTCGAAACGGCAGCCTTAATGGACTGCGTCAACCTCGAAATCGATTCGAATTCGAAACGCATGCTCCAGACGAAACCGGTCTACGGAGGAAATGCCCAGGCGATATATGTGACCGATTCCGACCCGCAGATAGCGACGGTCCGGGCGAAATCAATGACCCCACTGGCGAAAGACGATTCACGCTCCGGCGAAGTGGTGAAAATCGATGCCGGCATCGATGAATCCGTCGTCAAAACGAAGGTAATCGATAAAGTAACCGAAGAAATCGCCGGCATTAAACTGGAAGACGCTTCGGTCATCGTTTCCGGCGGTCGGGGCATCGGCGGACCGGAAGGTTTCGCTCAGCTTGAAGCACTGGCGAAAGCGCTGAAAGGGGCGGTCGGAGCTTCCCGTCCGGCCTGCGATAACGGCTGGATGCCGGATAAGTCCCAGGTCGGCCTGACCGGGAAAATCGTCACCCCTGATTTGTATATCGCCATCGGCATCTCCGGTGCCAGTCAGCACATGGCGGGCTGTTCCGGTTCGAAGTCTATCGTGGCTATTAACAAGGATGCTGATGCGAATATCTTCCGTTTTGCCCATTACGGCATCGTTGGCGACTGGAAAAAGCTGTTACCGGCTTTCACGGAAAAGGTCAAGGAATTGACCGCTTAAGTTTTCTCTTCGTGGAAAAACATAAGGGAGAGAGGAATTTCCTCTCTCCCTTTTCATATCCTGGTAAAAAGAAGTTTAACTTTCTTTCTTCTCGGCCTGTTTTTCGGCGATAACTTTCTGCATGTTCATCTGGGGCATCGGCTGGTAGTGGCTGAATTCCATGGTAAAGGTTCCTTTGCCCTGGGTAATTGATTTCAGGTCAATGGCGTAGCGCTGAATTTCAGCCAGGGGCGCCTGGGCTTTTATCTCGTTCATTCCGTTAGCCGGGTTCATACCCTGAAGCTGCGCCCGCTTGGTGTTAAGGTCGCCGATGATGTCCCCGGTATAACTATCGGGAACGGTGACGGTAATATTCATGATAGGTTCGAGGAGAATCGGGCGTCCGTCGGTCATGCCTTTCTTGAAAGCGCCGGAACCGGCAATCTTGAAGCAGATTTCAGAGGAATCGACCGGGTGGAAGCTGCCGTCGTAGACGCAAATTCTGACATCGGTGGCAGGGTAACCGGCGATAACACCTTCATTGATGGCTTCATTGACACCTTTTTCAACGGCTGGTATGTAGTTCCTCGGGATGCGTCCGCCGACGACTTCATCGACGAACTCGGTGCCGCTGCCGACAGGCAGGGGTTCAAGTCGCAGGAGAACATGTCCGTACTGGCCGTGGCCGCCGGTCTGTTTCTTGTGCTTGTATTCTGCCTGAATGGTCGAGGTGATGGTTTCACGGTAGGGTACTTTCGGGGTTTCGAGGAGAAGGCTGACGCCGAATTTACTCTGGATTTCCTCGGCGGCGACATCGAGCTGAGTTTCTCCAAGGCCCGAAAGGATGGTTTCTCCGGTTTCAGTATCCCGACGCACGTGAAGGGTCGGGTCCTGCTCGACGAGTCGGGTGAGGGCTGAGCCGAGTTTATCAAGGTCGGCTTTCGTCTTGGGGTACACCGCCTGGCTGAAAACAGGGCTCGGGAAAACAATCGGCGGCAGTTTAACATGTTTGTCCTGGGTACAGAGGGTATCGCCGGTACTGGTAACGCTCAGTTTTGCTACGCCGCCGATATCGCCGGCGACGATTTTCGTGACCGTTTCCTGGGTTTTTCCTCTGAGTACAAATAACTGGCCGATTCGTTCGTTTTCGCCTTTGTTGGCGTTATACACCTGGGAGTTGCTGTTCAGGACACCGTTGAAAACCCGGAAGAAGGTAAGCTTTCCGACATACGGGTCTGCGGTAGTTTTGAATACCAGAGCGGCCAGCGGCGAATCCTCACTGGCTTTCATGGTTTCTTCCCCGCCTTCCTGGTTCAGGACGGCGACTTCGCGTTCAGCCGGCGAAGGAAGGTATTCCTTGACCGCATCCATCAGGTGCTTTATACCGATGTTCTTTGTTGCCGAGCCGGCCAGAACCGGAACGACCTTTCCGCTCAGGACGCTCTGTTTAAGGCCGTTGTTCAGCTCTTCCATGCTGAGTTCTTCACCGCCGAGATATTTCTCGAGCAGCGAATCATCGAATTCGGCAGCGGCCTCGATGAGTTTCTCGCGGTAGGAAGCTACCGTATCCTGCATATCGGCAGGAATGTCGCCTTCTGTGCCTTCCGTTCCGGTGTAGCTCTTACCGGTCAGTAAATCGACGATGCCGGTAAAGGTACTCTGGGAACCGACAGGTAACTGTACAGGAACGCAATGGATGCCGCATTTTTCCTGGATATCGGCGACCGTTCTGGCGAAATCGGCGTTTTCACGGTCCATTTTGTTGACGAATATCAGTCGGGCGAGCCCGGCTTCTTCGCAGCGGTTCCACATTTGCAGGGTACCGACTTCAACGCCCGAAGCAGCGCAGACAGTAAGAATCGCACCTTCACATACCCTGATTCCGGCTTTCACTTCTCCGACAAAGTCGGAATAGCCCGGGGTATCGACAATGTTTATCTTGGTGTCTTTCCATTCGACCGGAAGCACCGAGAGATTGATGCTTATCTGGTGCTTAACCTCTGCGTGGTCGTAATCGGAGGTCGTGGTTCCGTCGACGACCTTGCCTAACCGGTTGATTGCTCCGCTGTTGAAGAGCGCGGCTTCAGAAATCGAGGTTTTACCCGCGCCGTTGTGAGAAAGCAGAACAACATTGCGGATGTTTTTCATCCCGTACTGGTTCATTTACTCACCTGCTAAATTTATTCTTCCTTATTATAGACGTTGTTACTACTCACAGCAAGTAGAAAAGGCGTCCCGGCCGGTCTCCGTGCTTCAGAAGGGCGGCCTTTCCGGAGCAGATTGTTCGGGGTTTCCTGTTTTCGGGCAACCCGGTATCTACCCGCCGAACCTGTCATGAAAAACGATTTCCGAGAGGTCTTTTCTCGGTACTGCTTTCGGGGTTTCGGCAGGGTAACCAAGCGGGGTCATCGAGACAACCCGGAAACCTTCGGGAACATCGAGGAGCCCGGCGACTTTTCCGGCATCGAACAGCCCCAGGTGAACTGTGCCGAGCCCCAAGGCATGTGCCGCCAGAGAGAGATTCTGCATGGCCAGGGCGATATCGTACATAAACCAGTCGCCTTTATCAGTGGCGTATTCTCCGGCGTTCATGCCTGATTTTCCCGTTTCGGCGCAGGCGACAACCAGAACCGGAGCCTGGAGGATGGCCTTTTTACCGGGGTTCTCGAAGGATTTTCCTCCGATAAGACAGTCGGCGGCTTTTGCTTTGATATCAGGATTTTTTACGGCGATGAAACGCCAGCACTGGCAGTTTTTCCATGAGGGAGCGTTGCGGGCAGCGTTAAAGACTGTGGCTAATGTTTCGTCATTGACCGGGTCGGGCTTATAGTTGCGCACGCTGCGGCGTGTTTGTATAGCCTCAAAAACATCCATGTTGATTCTCCTTCCCGAGGTTTTATTCTTCCCAGGCGCCTTTACCGATAAGCGGAACGAAGCGGCAGCCGCCGAGTTTCCTGGTTCTGGTGCCGGACTGGAGCCGGGTAACCTGATACAATTCCTGGATTTCCCTGGTTCCGACGGGTATGACCAGTCTTCCCCCGAGTACAAGCTGGTCGATAAGGTCGGGGGGAACGGATGGGGCTCCGGCGGTGGTGATGATGGTATCATAGGGAGCTTCCTCCGGCCAGCCAGGTTTTTCGCCGGCAAGGTGAACAGCGATGTTGGTGTACCCCAGGTTCGTGAGCGTTCGGCGGGCTTTTTCGGCGAGTTCTTTGATTCGTTCGACCGATATCACGGTTGCGGCGATTTCAGCCAGTACGGCTGCCTGGTAACCGCTGCCGGTGCCCAGTTCGAGGACTTTTTCCGTGCCTTTCAGCTCGAGTGCCTGGGTCATGAGCGCGACGATGAGGGGCTGGGAAATGGTCTGGCCGAAACCGATTGGTAAAGGCCGGTCTTCGTAGGCAACGTGAACGTGTTGCGGCAGGACGAACTGCTCTCTCGGAACGCGGGACATGGCTTCGAGCACCTGTTCATCGCTGATTTCCCGTCTCAGTTCGTCAATCAGTCCGGCTCTGGCCGCATCAGCATCCATGTTACGACTCAGAACTTACAGTACCGCTCCGAGAATGCCGAGTATCACCAGCATTATCACCGCCAGGATACCTATCGTGTAGAGTTCGGGTTTGATATAGGGGTAACTGGCGACGGTTTCGACATACTGAACCGGCATTTTTCGGGATACGGACGGTTTTACCCGAACCGGAGCCGGTTCGGCGGCTTCGGCGGATGATTCGGCACCGGTAACGGAACTTGTGGCGGTTCCGGCTTGTATTCGTTTACTCGGGGGAAGATTCTTTCCCCGTTTTCTGCGTGATTTAGCGGGCATCGTTCACTCCCAGTCAGCGTACTATTTTGCCCTCGGATGGGCTTTTTCATAAGTCTTACGGACATGCTCCGAGGTAAGATGAGTATATACCTGTGTTGTGGATATGTTAGCATGACCCAGCAGTTCCTGTACAGACCTGAGGTCGGCTCCGCCGTTCAGCATGTGCGTAGCGAAGCTGTGCCGCAGGGTATGAGGGGTGATAGCATCATCCAGTCCGGCCGCTTTGGCGTAGCCCTTGAGAATCTGCCAGAAACCCTGGCGGGTCAGGCGTTCGCCCCGTCGGTTGAGGAAGAGAGCTTTTTCCTCACGCCGGACAATCTGGGGGCGGGCTTCCCGGATGTATTCATCAACGATAAGGGCAGCCTGCCGGTAAATGGGAATCATGCGTTCCTTGCTGCCTTTTCCGAAACAGCGGACGAAACCGCCTTCGATATCGATATCATCCACGTTCAGCGAGATAAGCTCGCTCACCCGCATACCGCTGGCATAGAGAAGTTCGAGCATTGCCCGGTCGCGCTTTCCTTCCGGGGTGGTCGATTTGGCAGGCTGGTCGAGGAGAAGGCGCACCTGTTTCAGGGTAATCGGTTTTGGAAGAATTCGGCCGACATTGGGCGAGGCGACATTCCGGGTGGGATTTTCAGTGATTTTTCCTTCGCTGACCATGAACTTGAAGAAGCTCTTGGCGGCGGCAATTTTGCGCGCCAGGGTGGTCGCGGCATAGTTTCGTTCTTTAAGGTTGAGCTGGTAAGCCAGCATCATTTGCCGGGTGAAATCAGTCCATGAAGGCATCTTGCCTGATTTAGCTGCTTCTTCCTCGATAAAGGTAACCAGTTGCGAGAGGTCGTTCTGATAGGCGGACAGGGTGTTCTCGGAAAACCCTTTTTCGACTGATAAATAGGTTAAAAACCTCTTGATTTCTTCTTTCACCGTTATCCCTCCACTTTTTCATGTATTCAGGTAACAAGTGTACTTATTCTTTTTTACATATCTATTTTAACATAATAAACCGATTTTTGCGAACGATTTCAGGAAAAACCAGCCGCGCCCGAAAGAGGCGCGGCTGGTACTTTTACCAACTATTCGGTTATAAGCTCGAAGCAGTGATATCGTCGAATTCTTCCATATTCAACCGTTCGGCGATTTTCCGGAAATGGAATCCGAAGACCGAGAGGCTTATCGAGAGGGGGAAAGCCCGGGGTTTTCGGAACAGTGTGGAGAGGAACAGCCTCCAGTAGTACCGGCGACCCTTTTCCCGGATACCGAGTATCCAGATAGACTTGAAAAGGCCTTCGATATGCTGGAGTTTGAAATGGGGCCTTTTATTGAGCTTCGGCGGATTGTACTCCTTGAGGAAGGTGGCGACCCGCTCGTAGTACTGTTTGGGGGAGTAAATGGTATGGACGATGGTGTGATAGCCCTTGACGAGGATTTCTTTATTCATTTTAGGGATAAAGTTCATCGAGAAATCGGTGTTGTCGCCGGACATGTCTTTGAGGAGCCGGTTTTCTTTCTTGAGTCGATGGTAAAGTTTGGTTCCCCGGGGGGCGTTCAGCAGTCCGACCATGGCGGTGACGATGCCGCTGTTCTGGATGAAATTAATCTGGTTCTTGAATATGGTCAGGGGGTCGCTGTCGAAGCCGACGATGAAGCCGCCCTGCACCTCGAAGCCGTGATTCTGGAGTATCTTCACGGCGCTGGTAAGGTCGCGCCCCTTGTTGGGAATCTTGTTACATTCCTTGAGGCTCTCTTCGTTGGGGGTTTCGATGCCGATGAACACCCGGTCGAAATTTGCCTGGCCCATCAGGTGCATCAGTTCCTCGTCGTCCGAGAGGTTGATGGAGACTTCGGTGAAGAAATCAAAGGGGTACCGGTTCTTTTTCGACCAGTCGACGAGGGCGGGCAGGGTTTCGGCTTTCAGTTTTTTCTTGTTGCCGATGAAGTTGTCATCGACGATAAAGACGCCGCCGACCCAGCCGGTTTTTTTCACGGCATCAAGTTCCCGAATCATTTGCTCTTTGCCTTTGGTTCGGGGAGTATGTCCGTTCAGGATGACGATATCGCAAAATTCGCAGTCGAAAGGGCAGCCTCTCGAATACTGAATGCTGAGCGAGGAGTAGTTTTTCAGGTTGATAAGCGACCACATCGGGACGGGGGTATGCTCGATTTCCGGCCTCTCGTCGCTTTCGTAGAGATGTTTTGCTTTGCCCCGGGCAAGGTCGTCGAGGAAGGGTTGGAGGGTGGATTCGGCTTCGCCGAGGACAAAATGGTCGACTCCCTCGAATTCGTCGTAGCCGGTGGTGAAGAGGGGGCCGCCGCAGACGGTTTTCGTGCCGAGTTGGCGGCACCTGGCGATAACGTCTTTGACCGAGGCTTTCTGGACGACCATGGCGCTGATGAAGACGTAGTCCGCCCATCTGATATCGGCATCGGTCAGGTTCCTGACATTCATATCGATAAGTCGTTTCTCCCAGTCTTCAGGGAGCATGGAGGCGACGGTCAGGAGGCCGAGGGGAGGGAAGGCGGCTTTCTTGGAGATGAACTTGAGGGCGTGGGTGAAGGACCAGAACGTTTCAGGGTAGCTTGGGTAGACCATCAGAATTTTCACAAGCGACTCCTTTAAAAATGACTAAAACGGTTAAGGATGCCACTTTGAGACTGGGAAGTTCCCTACCGTTTTTAGTTTTTTAAATATTTTATTATCTATGGTTATAGTATATTCTTAACTGCGTTATTGTCAACCCTTGCAGGTTCCTTTTTCTTGACACTCAGGCTGAAAGGGGAGTATAGTAAGAAAGTGACGCGGGGTAGAGCAGTGGCAGCTCGTCGGGCTCATAACCCGGAGGTCGCAGGTTCGAATCCTGCCCCCGCTACCAAAAATTGAAGCTAAAAAAGCCCTCGAAACAGTTAATGAATCGAGGGCTTTTTCTATTTTGCTAACCATTCGGAAATTTTTCTACTTTTACGCCGGTCGTTTGCTCAAGAGCTTTTATCAGCGCTTGTGTCCCGTTTTTACCTTCACCTTCCTGCTGAAGCATCTTGTACATGCTGCTGACCCGGTTGATACCCGGTAATTCCAGTCCCATCTCGGCAGCGCTTCCGGTAATCAGGTTAAGGTCTTTCACAATGAGATCTATCATGAAACCGGGTCTGAAATCCCTTTCGATGATTTTCGGCGCCAGGTTGGCAAGCTGCCAGGATGCCGCCGCTCCTCCCTTGACCGCATCAATCGCCTTTTCAAGGTTGACACCTGATTTCTGGGCGAAGATAAGGGCTTCGGCAACGCTGTTCAGGGTTCCGGATACCAGTATCTGATTAACCAGTTTTACTGTTTGTCCCATGCCGTTCGAACCGATATGGATGATGTTCTTTCCCATTGCCTTGAGAACGGGGAAACAACGTTCGAAGATAACTTTATCTCCTCCTGTCATGATGGACAGAGTACCGTCAATCGCACCCTGTTCACCACCGCTGACCGGAGCGTCAAGCATATGAGTGCCCTTTTCTTTTAGTTTCGAAGCTATCATGCGGGTGGCTGCAGGTGATATCGTACTCATATCTATCACTACGGAATCCGGTCGTATCGTTTCAATTACACCGTTTTCCCCCAGTATCACGCTCTCAACATCCGGGGTATCTGAAACAATCGTGACTACAACGTCAGCACCGGCAGCCACCTCTGCGGGAGAGCCTGCTTTTTTCGCACCTTGAGCAACCGGTTCCGCTGCTTTTGATTCGGTCCGATTATATACGGTAACGTCGAAACCGGCTTTCAACAGGTTTATTGACATGGGTTTTCCCATGATACCGAGTCCGATAAATCCAATCTTTATTCCCACTTAATCCACTCCTTTAACTTTCGCCGGATTTTCCTGTAAGTAAATTGATTGTTTTATTGACGATGTTCTCGCTCGTCAGTCCGTAGTGTTTCATGAGTTCGGCAGAGGTGTGGGCCGACTGTCCGAAGCAGTCTTCTACCGCTACGTAGTCTACCGGGATTTTTGTCTTTCGCAGTGCCAGGCAAACGGCGCTCGCCAGTCCGCCGATGAAGGAATGTTCCTCAGCCGTGATGACGGCTCTGGCATCCCTCGTGAGTTCTACGACACCGGTGTCGTTAAACGGCTTCATGGTGCTGACATCGACCACTTTGGCGCTGATGTTCCGTTTCTCTAGTTCGGCCGCTGCTGCCATGGCAGCGCTGACCATGGTGCCGTGGGCAAAAATGACACCATCTTTTCCGTCTTTCAGTACTTTGAGTTTACCCGGTTCGAACGTATCTCCCGGATTGATATAATCAGGGACATCATTCCTTCCCACACGGATATATACCGGACCTTTCATGGCTGCCGCAGCCCGTACGACCTGCCTCGTTTCCTCGGCATCGCATGGAGTGAAAACAGTCATGTTGGGAATGGCGCTCATTACTGCCACATCTTCGACAGCCTGATGCGTGGAGCCGTCTCCAAAATCGGAAAAACCGGCGGAAGAACCGCATATCTTTACATTCAGTTTTCCGATTGAAATGGTTTGGCGTATCTGGTCGTAGGCCCGGCCGGAAGCGAACACTGCAAACGAATTTGCGAAAACGGTTTTTCCGCTTAAGGCCAATCCGGCGGCAGTGGAAAGCATGTTTTGTTCAGCTATCCCCATTTCAAAATATCGTTCCGGAAAAGCGGCCTGGAACAGGCTCGACATCGTTGACTTTCCCAGGTCTGCCTCCAATACCACGATATTTTTATTTTCCGCGCCCAGAGCCACCAGTTCTTCACCATATGCCATGCGCTGGTTTTGTGTTTTGCTCATCCGATTGCTCCTGCTTACCTGTACTGCATGATGCACTCGTTGCATTCCTGCAGTGCCTGTTCATATTGTTCTCTGGTCAATGCGCCGTTATGAAACCCTGCTACGTTTTCAGCAAACGAGATGCCTTTGCCTTTGACCGTGTTGGCAATGATGACCGTGGGTTTGCCCTTTATTGAATCAGCCTCATCCAACGCCTGAACGATTTCTTCAACGTTATGTCCGTCAATCTCCATCACATACCAGCCGAAAGCCGACCACTTTTCCTGCAGGTTCCGGACATCGAACCTTTCTTCGATGAAGCCTGTCGCAGAAAGGCCGTTCCGGTCGATTATGGCAACGATATTGTCGATTTTGAAGACGGCGGCTGCCATGGCAGCTTCCCATATCTGGCCCTCTGCCATTTCCGCATCGCCGAGGATGCAGAAAACTTTACCGTTCCTGTTATCGAGTCGCATTCCCAGAGCCAGCCCGTTGGCGATTGAAAGGCCCTGGCCCAGAGAGCCGGTATTGGCTTCGATGCCGGGTGTTTTATTGATGTCAGGATGGCCCTGGAGCATGGACCCCAGTGACTTCAGTGTAACCAGGTTTTCTTTCGGGAAATACCCAAGCTCAGCCAGGACGGCGTACTGTGCCAGGCAGGAATGTCCTTTGCTCATCAGGAACTTATCACGACCTTCCCACTTCGGATCTCCGGGATTCTGCTTCATTTTGTAAACGTATAGTGTCGCTACAATATCGGCACTGGAGCAGGACCCTCCAAGATGGCCGGTGTGACCTTCCCCACCAATCATTTCGACGATATCCCTGCGTATCAGGGCAGCCATGTGTTGAATCGCTTTCATAGTCGCCGTCATAAGACCCCCTGTTACCATGTTGGATTGATAATAATTTTAATGAATTTGTCCGGCTGTTCATGCAGAGTTCTGAAAGCTTCCACGCTTTCTTCGAGTGAAACGACTTTGCTGATTAACTTTTCTGCCGACAGGTTGCCTGTTCCCATGATGTCTATCACTTCAGCGAACTCGGTATGGGTATAGATGTACGTGCCGAATATTGTCAGTGCCCTGGTGACGATTTCCTGCATGTCTATTTCAATTCCCCGTGCGGAATTGCCGACCCACAGGCACACACCCATTTTCTTCAGACTCTTTATTGCCTGGTTGACGGTAGGGGCGATTCCTACCGCTTCAATAGCAACATCAACCATATCGCCTTGCGTAAGCTTATATACCGCATCCAGATAGTTCTCTTTGCCGGGATTGATAGCCGCATCTGCCCCGAGTTCCTGAGCAAGGTTCAATCGAGTGTCGCTTAAATCGGAAACGATAATCTGTTTGGGATTTTGCAGCCTGACCAGTTGCAGCAGACACTGCCCGATGGTTCCTGTGCCTACTATCAGCACCGTTTTGCCGGTCAGGCTTCCCACTTTTTTAAGTGCTCCGTGGGCTACGGCAAACGGCTCTGTCATAGCGCCGACTTCATAGGAGCAGGTATCCGGAAGTTTGAACAGCAGCTTTTCCGGCACTGCCAGGAATTCAGCCATGGCGCCGTCAACCGCCATTACCCCGTACAAGGTGCTGTTCAGGCACATGTTGGTGTCACCCTTGAGGCAGTTAACACAGGTACCGCAGAAATTCAGGGGTTGTACAATAACCTTGTCGCCGGTTTTAAATTTCGTTACCAGCTTGCCGGTCTGAACGATTTCGCCGGAAAATTCATGTCCCATGGTCATTGGTTCGGTTCTTCTTCCGGTCAGTCCCAGGTAGCCGTGAACATCGCTGCCGCAAATCCCGCAAGCCATAACTCTGACCCGGACTTCATCGTCAGCAATGACAGGGTCAGATATTTCCTGTACGGCAAGTTTTTCGGGTCCGAGGTACCGTAATGCTTTCATGGAGTCTCCTTTTGTTGAATACGGTTAACATTTGTCGGTAAACCGATATCAGAATCTCTTTTCCATGCTGGTTTTTCGGTTGGTACAGGTTTAATAGTTGATAATGTGAGAAAAACCGGATTTAACCTGTAAGGGGTCAACAATATACAGGTATTTATCAGTATCCGGACTATATGCAGGCCAGTCAATCAGTCCCGGCACACTGGGGTTGCCTGTCCTGGCAAAGGTTGTCCACATTTGCATCATTGCTTCCGAAACGTTTCTTTCTGCATCGGTGATGACAGGGACTGTTGATTTTGCTCCGGCGGCCTTGTACATATAACGGAGCCGTTCCCAGGGTTGTACATTATCCACATCGCCGAAAACATAATGCAGTTCCATGGCGTGGGCGGACACACCGCCTTCCTGCCGGAAGTTTGGCGGAACCTGATCGAAAATCCCGACGAAACCTTTGTTTCCAGCCTTTTTCACGGCGGTGTTAATCCTGATATACGCCGGGACGAGATCCGGCGCGTATACCTGCCCCGGTCCGGTAAGTTCGCCGAGGTTAGCACAGGTTATCATGGGGACAGCGTTGTGTTCACCCCTGTCGAAAATATTGAACGGGGTATCCGGCATGAACCAGCCGTCACTGGCAATTTCGTACATTCCGCCGAAGACAGCATTGCCGCCTTTTTCTACACCCATTGCCTGACTTGCTTCAACGATTTTTTCCCACGGTAAAGCTCTCGCTGCTGCCAGAGGGTCAGCCGCTTTATCGACTCCGAGTTTTTCGAACAGTTTGACGCCGGTTTGTTCCTGTTCCTGTAACGGGACGGGGAATGCGTGACTGCCTCCGCTTTGACAGATGGCTCTGTGGAACAGGCCTTTTGCCAGCGGAGAAGTGACCAGACAGACTACTTTATCGCCTCCTCCAGATTCACCGAAGATGGTGACGTTGTTCGGGTTTCCTCCGAATGCCGTGATATTCTTTTGCACCCACTTCAGAGCGGCAATCATATCAAGGAACATGTAATTGCCTGAGGAACTATTCGGTGATTCTTTCGTCAGCAGGGGATGGGAAAATAATCCCATTTCTCCAAGCCTGTTATTGACGGAAACATGGACAACTCCATGCTGTGCCAGTCCCGGACCGTTCTGTCCCGGACGATTTCCGTTGTTGTACCGTAACCCGCCACCGTGCAGCCAGACCATGACCGGTCTTCGTTCGGTATCGTCTTTTGCCTGAGTATTCACGTTCAGGTAGAGGCAGTCTTCGCTCGTTGGAATGTCCCTGAATTTCGGGTCCAGGTTCTGGTCAGGATACTGAGCAGCCTGCATGCTGAATTCTCTACATTCACGGACGCCTTCCCACGGAGTTACCGGTTGCGGGGGCTTCCAGCGCAAGTCATCGACCGGCGGTGCTGCATAGGGAATGCCTCGGTAGGTATACACTTCATTACCCTGTTTACCGGTTATGATGCCGGAGATACGTCCGGAATCAAGCTTGATTGTATTCATCATTCTCTTCCTCACTCGTTTCTCAGATTTGTTCGCCCCATGCGGTAGTGGTACAATTTTCCGGGATATCTATATATTCTGACTTTCAGACAACTCAAGTTTCCTGGTCATTGAGATTGCGGTTCAATTCGTTGAGTGAACTTGCGTATACGATAGTACCTGCGATATCGTATATAATAGTCGCATCATTCAAAAATTTCAAATAAAGCCCGTCAATATATAACTCCGCCGATTCCCAATCGAGTAGTATTGCCCGGACAGGCACCTGCTTCTCCCTTCGATACCATTAACAGCCTTCGGATACTTTTTGACAGGCAGCAGATACACGGGTACAATTTCGCTTGACTGGTTCAGCCAGGAAACGGAGGGAACGAAATGAACGTACGGGATGTCATCGGCGGTATCATGGAGCTTAACGGCAAGGAGCGAGTCAACGAAACCTGTGATGTATTGCTGGAAGGAAACTGGGAAGAACCGGTAAGGGGTATCGCCGTGACCTTCATGGCGACGGTCGAAGTCGTCCGGAAAGCCATCGAGGCCGGCTGCAACCTGATTATTACCCACGAACCGATTTATTTTACCGGGCAGGACAGGCTGGCATGGATGCAGAATAACCCGGTCTACCACAGGAAGAAAGCCCTGATATTCGATAACCGACTTTCGATATGGCGTTATCACGACCACATGCACCACGGCAATACCGACCTTATTTACGCCGGCATGCAGAAAGAGTTGGGGTGGTATACCTGTCTGGACATGAATATGGACAAACCGCAGCACTGTTATTCGATACCTCCGGTAACACTGGGAGAACTGGCGGAATACCTTAAGAAAAAGCTTAACATAAAAAATCTAAGGGTTCTTGGCGACCTGAATATGACGTGCCGTCGGGTCGGGATGCTGGTCGGCGCCATGAGCATGGGAATGAGCGACGATAACATGCCGGCGGCGCTGATGAATGAAAAAAATCTCGATGTCATGATATGCGGTGAGGTGCTCGAATGGACGCTGACACCGTACGTCCGGGATGCTTCGGCAATGGGCTTCAACCGGTCGATGATTGTCCTCGGCCACGCGAAAAGCGAGGAAGCTGGCATGAAATACCTGCCGGAGCTGATTCGTCCGCTCGTCCGCGATATCCCGGTACAGTTTATCGATTCCGGAGAGCCGTTCATTTGGCTGTAGTCTGAAATTATCGCAGGAAACTATTCATCAGAATAGTGAATTCTTCGATGTTCTGCTTGTAGACCGAATGCCGTCCGTCCTGGAAGATATGGACCCGGCAATCGGGAATGATTTCAGCCGCGGCGTACGCGTTACTGACCGGGGTTATCCGGTCCCGTCCTCCCCAGATGATAAGCGTCGGCAGCATCAGGACCGCCAGGCGGGGTACCAGTTCCACAGCATCCTGCTTCTGCAGAAGCATGCTGGTACCAAGGAGGATAACCGACAGGGGGATGGGATTCAGGAGACTGAATGGAGCGTGCAGGCGTTCGGTAATGCCTTTCACTGCCTTCATAAAAAAAGAGGTAACGGCACCGATTGCCCGGCAGGCAGCCGCCGGAGAGGTCAGCCGAATCCAGGTAGCGAGGTGGGTACCGGTGCCGACGCCGTCGATGATAACCAGTTTCCTGACTTTCCGGCGGAATCTCACCGCGTAGCGAAGGGCGATACCGCCGCCGAGCGAGTGTCCGGCAAGGTAGAAGGTTTCCAGTCCCAGCGCTGCAGAAAAGTCGTCGATGAAGTCAACGAACTCATCGATGATGTTCTCGCTCTCCACCGGTTCGCTTTTACCGAACCCGAGCAAATCCGGGACATAGACGGTGAATTGGCGGCATAGAGCGGTGGCGCTTTTCAGCCAGCCTTTCGCTCCTCCGGTACCGCCGCCATGGATAATGACGAGTGGTTCTCCCTGACCGCCGGTGAAGTAGTGAATGTCCAGGTTATTGACTCTGATGGTTGCACTGCGGATGTTGTTTTCTCTGTTCAAGGTTTCCTGAAAAAAGGCCGTAAAAAAACCACCCGCACCGATACTCTCGATTGTGGGTGGTTTATAATATCGTTCCAGCGTTACTTTTTTATCATATCATAATTGTTACCGGAATATCAATGTTGACACAATACTTTACATCGGGACAATATAAACATATATGATAATAATAGAAAGATTCCGTTATTATATAGTATCATATGTTATTATGGGCCAGTATGTGATAGTATAGTATTCAGTTAGTATTGTTCGATGGAGTATCAAGCATGGTTTTTATCCAGGAATGGTTCACCGTTAATGAAGCTGCTGAATACCTTCGTATTTCGAAGAGGACTATCTATAAACTGACGAAGGAAGGCAGGCTTCCTGCTTACCGCATCGGTCAACAGCGGCATCGGCGTTTTCGGAAAGAGGACCTCGATAAGGTACCCGGCCGTATTCTGTATGAAACACCTGAAGAATCGATGATATCGATGGATGCGAAATCCGACCCTGTTCTTGCGGAAGTCTGGGATAATGACCAGGATGCTGAATACGATGCATTATAAACACGGCGATGTTGTTCTCGTTAGTTTTGTATTCAGCGATGAAACGGGGGAGAAGCGCCGTCCGGCTCTTGTTGTCAGTTCTGACGAATATCAAATACGTCGGAAAGAGGCGGTAATAATGGCAATTACCAGCCGGATTCACCGGAGGTTATTCGGCGATTACCTTATCGGTGACTGGCGCGGAGCCGGATTACTTCACCCTTCGATTGCAGCGGGGATTATCAGAACAATCAATCAAGACATGATTAACCGTAAACTGGGCGTCATGCCCGATAATGATATGAGAAATATAGAAGATGTTATTAAAGGAATATTTACAGGATGAAGAATACGGGGCAGGATTCAGCCGTTACGTTATCTTGTTATCCTGTTTTCCGAGTTAAAAAGTCCAAATTTTAATAAACACTCCTTCGTCGGCAGTCCGGTCTCTATTTCCCACCCCCGCAGCCGGTAATACTCATCCTTCAGCTTTTCGAAATCGTCCCGCAACAGCCGGTTGCCTTTGACGGAGACGATTTGTCCGCCCGGGCCGGGGACTTCGCTTTCCGGAGCGACGAAGACGAAACCGAGCGGTTCGCGGAAGATGAAATCCGGCAGGGTATCGTCCTTCCGGCCTCTCCAGCCGTCCCGAACCATGACTGCCCGCTGGAGGTTAACGTTCCGTTCACCGATTTCCAGCAGCCCGGCTTCGTCGATGTCCCGGCCGGTGACCGCCGAGATAATCCGGCTTTCGAGGGTGGCGTTGCCGATTGAGTTGTCAATATCCCTGACCTGCCATATCGGCCAGGCGAGGTCGCAGACAATCATGCTCTCCTTGGCGCAGGTGTAATCCTGAATCACCTTTGCCGCGAGGGCTTTGCCTTCGAACGAAGCGAGGTTACCGGCTTCGGCGCTTCCCCAGTACCTCCGGGCGATATCCCGGAACACATCGGTCGAAAGACCGGCGTTTTCCCATCCCTGCCGCCAGTTCGTCCACCGGGAAACCGGCATAGTGATTGCATGCAGTAACTGGATAGCCCGGCGTGGTTCCATCATGTAAAAAAGGGCGTGCGGCAGAAACAGGCGGGGGTCGTAGTCGAGCGATTCGCTGTTCTTCGTTATCACCATGCCTTCGAGGAGGTTTTCAGCGTCTTTTCCGAGATACCCGGCGGCTTTTATAGTACCTTCTGCCAGGATATCACCGAAACCTTCCCGGAAGGCGACTTTCTTCAAAAACTCCCGCAGGAATGCTTCGCTTCCCATCATCGAAAGCGGTAGCCCGGTTGACGTTTCGGTCAGGATACCTTCGGAAAAGCAGCGGCTCAGCCAGCCGAGCATCGGGGCGATAACGACGGTATCCAGCCCGTACTCATCGCAGAGTTTCGTTGCCAGCCTCGATACAGCCTGGCTTTTGTCGTTCATACCGCCGTAGTAGCGCAACGCCGGTCCCATGTAAACGCCGGCTGCCTGGCACTGCGACTTGAATTCCCGGCCGTTTTCATCCCGGTAATACCCGCGAGTGCAGCCGCTGATGCAGCCGTAGCAGGCCTTGTTCCGGATTTTCAGAGGCAGGATGTGCTCGTAGTCTTCGAAGTTCCTCGTCCGGAGTTCGTAGACCTGCTTCGCCAGAGCGTCGAGCCGGCCGGGGTCGGCCGGTACCGGGCGGGTTTTTGTGTCGGCTTTAACGACGACCGCTTTCAGGTTCTTGCTACCCATGACGGCGCCGAAGCCTCCGGAACCGGAAGAATTTTCGGCGCCGAGTACGGTAGCGAAAGCGACCCTGTTTTCTCCGGCCGGGCCGGTCGTCAGGATTCGGGCGGTACTGCCGAACTCACTTTTCAGTATTACCTCAGCCTGGTGGGTCGTTTTACCCCACAGGTCGACGGCATCATGCAGTGACACTTTTCCTTCGTCAATCAAGATGACGGCGGGACGTTCAGCTTTCCCGGTGACAACGAGGCCATCGTACCCGGCGTACTTGAGCCAGGCTCCCCAGCTTCCGCCGAGGTTGGCGAAGGAGAACGATTCGGGTTCTCCGGCGGCTGATTTCCCGCATATCTGCCAGCGGCAGCCGGCGAAACGGGTGAATCCGGCGAGCGGCCCGGTGACGCATATCAGGGGATTATCCGGGGCAAGGGCGCGGGTTTCCGGGGTGGTTTCCTCACAGTACAGTTTCGCGCCGAAACCCCGTCCACCGAGAAATCGTACGGCATAGCAGGAGGTATCAAGGGTATCGATGTTTCCGCTTGAGAGGTTGACTCTCAGAATCGTTCCGGCATATCCGAATTCCGGCAAAACTTTTTCTCCCTTTCGTTGTCCGTCAGCAATCGGTGTTTCTATCCTAGTATCATGTAACATATAAATATTCGTATTAATGTGGTATAATCATGGTAAAC
>CAZOGR010000014.1:0-2347 GCA_964579355.1 uncultured Dehalococcoidales bacterium
ATTCAAGGGAATTCGCGTCAAAATCCATGACAGTACCCCCGCGATATAGTTAGGTTCCTAACAGTTAGTCGCCTAACAGTTAGTCGCCTAACAGTTAGCCGACTAACTAATTATAGAGCAGGAATTTCCGGCTGTAAAGAGCCAAAAAAGGGGGAGATTATCGATTGACAATCTCCCCCGGTGCGTGGTCCTTTTATACGGAGGACCTACCTCCTAAATTATCTATCAAACGCTCATCTCCTTTCCGAAGGCTCCCCGATACTTTCTTCTTCACCACCGGCCTTCACCAGAATATTACAATAAAAAAGAAAAAAAGAAAAGTATCAGGAGGTTCACTTTTGTCTCATAAATCTGGTACTGTGTCTCTCGCGAAACGTTTCAATATTGGATATTCGCCGTAAATCCACCACCCTGAGATGATTCATGATTACGCTTCGTTGACACTGGACAGGTCGCTACGCTCCAGCATGACAGGTTTACGGGAGACTCTTGTTACTCTGCATTTTTGACATTTATGATACCGGATACTAGAATAAATTGAACTCAAATAATATTTCCCGAATTTCAGAAACAAATAAACAGAGGTAATTATGTTCACAAAATCTTTTATTCCGTTCAGAGGTTACTGGTCGTCCCCTTTTTCCCGGTGGCAGATGTCCTTCGCCGGCAGCAATGCGATTGAGCTTGGTGCGGCAACAGCAAGGAAATTTTTCGAATTGAGAGGTTATACGCCGGACATATTCGACGGGGCGGTGGTCGGCAGCACGGTCAGCCAGCCAGCCTGGTTCCACTGCACGCCCTGGTTCTGTGCGTTGATGGGCAACGATAAAATCAGCGGGCCGATGATCAGCCAGGCCTGCGCCACCAGCGCGACTTGTGTTTACACGGCCGCGGCCGGAGTCGAAACCGGCATGTATACGACCGTCCTGGCAGCTACGACCGACCGGTGTTCGAACTCAGCTCATTCCACATGGGCGAATCCGCAAAGTTCAGGCGGTGAACCGATACATGAAAACTGGATGACGGATAATTTTACCGACCCGTACGCCGGCTACCAGATGGTGGAGACGGCCGAATTCGTCGCTGCCGAATCCGGGGGGGTATCGAAAGAGGAATCGGATGCCCTGGCGATACGGCGCTGGGAGCAGTACGAAATGAGCCTGGCGAACGACCGGGAGTTCCAGAAAAAGTACATGGTACCGGTCGAAATAGCCGTTTCAAGGAAAAAAACCATCATCGTCGATGCCGATGAAGGAATCCGGCCGAACACAAAAGAGGGGCTGGCGCCCCTGAAACCGGTGGTCGAAGGCGGCTGTATCACCTACGGTGCCCAGACGCACCCGGCCGACGGCAACGCCGGTCTCATCGTTACGACGAAGGACAAAGCTGCCGAACTCAGCAAAGATAAAAGCGTCACCATCCAGGTACTCAGCTACGGCTACGCCCGGGCGAAAAAAGCCCGCATGGCCGCGGCGGTCACGCCTTCGGCGCAGATGGCGCTGAAGAATGCAGGTATAGAAGTGAAAGACCTGAAAGCGGTCAAGACTCACAATCCTTTTACCGTCAACGATATCGTCATGGGCAGGCTGATGAATATTCCGGAAGGCATCTTCAACAACTACGGCAGTTCGCTGATATTCGGACATCCCCAGGGACCGACGGGCGCCCGGTGCATCATCGAACTGATTGAAGAGCTGGCGAAAATCGGCGGGGGTTACGGCCTGTTCGCCGGATGTGCCGCCGGCGATACCGGAGCTGCGATAGTGGTAAAAGTATCATAGGAAAAGGAACCTTAAGCCAGTATACTGACAGGTTAAAAAATGGAGACTCGCATGTTGAAACGAATACGGTTATCGATTGTCCTTCTGCTTCTTATCGCCGGGTTGACGATTCCGGTTCCGGTGATGGCGGACGAAGAAGTCGTTATCTCGGTAAAAAACAACCCGGAAGTCACGAAAGGCGACAGCCTGACGGCGACCATCGAAATCAACCAGGTTACCGACCTGAGTTCATTTCAATTCAATATCTCATTCAATCCGGAAATACTCAGCCTCGAGAACGTAGCCGGCGGCCAGGTTGGCGGAACGTCCCTCTCGGTTAGACACTTCGAAATCGAAGATGGCGTTTATCTGGTGAGGTTTCAGTCGGAAGAGGCAGTAAGCGGCAGCGGGACACTGGGAACAATCTCTTTCCAGGCTGTCGAAGAGGGAAACACCAACGTGGCTCTGAAAAGCGGCACTCTGGAGGACAGCCAGTCAATGCCGATTACCGCCGTATGGTTAGGAAATTCGGTAACCGTCCTCCCGGACGGAGAAGAGGCTGTCGCTGAAGCTCCCCCGGCAGGGGG
>CAZOGR010000014.1:2447-13910 GCA_964579355.1 uncultured Dehalococcoidales bacterium
TAACCGTCCTCCCGGACGGAGAAGAGGCTGTCGCTGAAGCTCCCCCGGCAGGGGGGGAGGATAATGTCGATCTGGTTTTTTCACAGCCGGTTGAATCCGAGACGATATACATCGGCGAGGATAACGAAAGCACTGCCAAGGCTGTTGCGGGGACGACTCCGGAGGGTGAAATAAAGTGGCCCATCGTCGGAGGAATCGCCGGAGGGGCATTCATCATGGTCATCCTGGCAGCTCTGCCGAAATCGGGAAAAGAAAAGGGCTACCTCGACTGATACCCGGGTGACGGTAATAATTTGGAAAATAACAACCGGACTTTCGGACTGTTCATATTTCAGGTATTTTCAGTCCGGAAGTCCGGTACATCTAATATCCCGTTTCCGGGATAGTCGCCGGGGGGTGGAGAGGGCCAACCTGCTATCTATTCTGTTTCCACGTTCCGAGTCGAATATTCCGGGTTAATTACTTCGGTTCTTGTTGCCGTCCCGGGACGAATCTACCATTTTTGCCAGAACCAAATCTTCAATCCGTTCTTTTGCCGGGCGCAGCGGTTCGACATCACGAAGCCCGGGGAAGCATTTCTTAACCCACGGCCTGGCGGTAACCAGTTCGCAGGCCCGTTCTTTGCGAAGGTAGGATAACCAGTACACGATACCGATGGCGAGTCCACCGATGATATTACCGATTGTTACGGGAATCAGGTTTCCGAAGAAGCCGGCCCAACTGAGATTAGCCACACTCTCAGTTGCCAATCCGGCAGCATTCAGGACAGCCGGCTGTCCCGCGAGCAGCATTCCAAGGGGGATGAAATACATGTTAGCAACACTGTGTTCGAAACCGGCGGCGACAAAGGCAGTGATGGGGAAGACGATGGCGAAAATTTTATCGACAACTGTCCGGGCACTGAAGCAAAGCCAGACAGCCAGGCAGACGAGCATGTTGCAGAGGATACCCCGCACGAGGGCGGTACCGAAGGAGAGATTGACTTTCGCATTTGCAATGTTAAGAGCGTTGACACCGACAGCGTTGTTGTTCAGGGTCCACTGGTTACTGGCGAATATCAGACCGACGATTATCAGGCTTCCGACGAGATTGGCAGTATAAACGATTCCCCAGTTTCTCAGAAGCTGGGTCAGCTTAACCCGGCCGCTCAACCAGCCGACAACGATGAGGTTATTGCCGGTGAAGAGTTCCGCGCCGGCCACAACGACCAGGATAAGGCCGAGGCAGAACACGAGACCTCCAACAAGCCGGCCCATGCCGAATCCCAGGCCGGAATTCGTGGTGACGATGGTGAAGAACACCCCGCCGAAGGCGATGAAGACACCCGCCATGATGCCGAGCAAAGTCATCGTCAGGGTATTGAGTTTGCTTTTCGTCACGCCGACGGCTTCGGTTTTCTGGCAGACAACCGCGGGAGCGTGCGCATCCACGTTGAAGACTTTCTCGATTTTATCGATAGATGATTCAAGACGGGCAGTTGTCTTTTCCGTCTCGTCACTGACCTTCAGAATTTTGTACAGCAGGTTAAACCTACCGCTATCTGTCTTTTCTTCCACCTCTGCACCCTCTGACCTTTCGTATTTTTTCTTGCTGGAATCCATTATCGTTTCTCCTGTTCTGCCTGCTTACCACGATGCCTGGCAGAGTCTGGCCATCAACCAGGTTGCGTGTTTGCTGTCAAGTTTTTCCGCCCAGGCTTCGATTTTTTCGATATCCCCGGCGGCAAGAGCGGCAAGCTCTTCGGAAGTCATCGTATAATACTCGGAAGGCCCATCAACCGGATTACCGGAGAAGTGAGCGATGAAACCGTCTTCTTCGGCCGACCTGGCCAGGATACCGAGAATCTCGTCTTTTCTCCGTAATCTTTCTTCCGGGGTTATTTTTCTTTCTGTTTTCGTCACCACCTGTGACACCGCCTCTTCTTTCCCGCTTTTTCTTTTCAATTCCATCTTATTGGTTTTCAAACCTTGAAACAGCACGTATAATGCTGAAATTACCCTGCGCATAAAGCTACTTCAGGTTGCACGCAAGTCTTAATTCCAGGTCATTTGGTACTAGTACTTTCCTTTGATATCTAAGCACTGTTACCGAAGGCAGGCGAACCTGATAGGAATATATATCGTATATTTATAATATTCGTGACCTTAACGAAATCAATGAACGAGCCGGTCGGTTGATAAATACTTCCTCATGAAATAGAATTAATGCAGGTATTCCCGCCACTGCCGATAAAAGGAGGTAGCCCGGATGGAGATAAAGGTTTTACTGGCTGACGACCATGCCGTCCTGCGGGAGGGAATGCGCCAGTTGCTTGAACAGGAGAAGGATATAAAGGTAATCGGAGAAGCAAGCGACGGCGAAGAAACCGTTGAGATGGTATCGACGCTCAAGCCGGCCGTGGTGCTGATGGATATCGTCATGCCGAAACTTACCGGCATCGAGGCGACCCGGCAAATCAAGCAATTCGCACCGAACACCTGTATCCTTATACTCACCGCCTACAGTGACATGAGGTATATACTCGGGCTGCTGGAAGCCGGCGCGTCCGGGTACCTGCTGAAGAGTGCCCGCGGTACCGAGATAATCGGAGCGATTCGCGCCGTCTGCTCGGGTGAGTCCGTTCTCGACCCGACGGTAACGAGGAAACTCCTCCAGCGGGTTGTCGGCGCCCCTGCCCAGGTCGAGGAACCGCAGGAAAGAGGCGATTTAAGCAAACGGGAGATTCAGATACTCAGGCTTGCTTCGAAAGGAATGAGCAATAAGGATATCGGTTCTTCCCTTTCGATAAGTATACGGACGGTGAAAGCGCATCTGACGAATATCTTCAACAAACTTGGCGTAGCCTGCCGGACCGATGCAATCGTCAAAGGACTGAAAGCGGGGTATATCGACCTGTACGACATACCCCAGGAAGATGAAAACACCTAATGAAAAAGAAGCTGCAATTAACGGAAAAGGATTACCGCTACCTGTTCGAGAATTCAAGCGACGCCATGTGGGTGCACGACATGGAGGGAAACTTCGTCGATGCCAACAAGGCATTTGCCAGGCTCAGCGCCGGAACGCTGGAGGAGTGGTCGAAGATAAAAGTCAAAGAGCACATGACGAAAGAAACACTGGAGCTTTCCCGTGAAGTAAAAAGGAAGCTTCTCAACGGCGAGGAATTCGAGCAGCCCTACGCGCAACGGTTTACCACCAAAGACGGGAGAATCCGTTTATACCAGGTTTCGACGAGCCCGGTGATAATCGATGGCGAAGTGAGGGGTTTCCAGCATGTCGGCAGAGACGTTACCGAAGAAAAATACGCTGAAAAAATGCTCGAGAACATCATCGACGGCTCGCCGGTTCCCATGTTTGTCATCGACCGCCAGCACCTCATCACGCATTGGAATAAAGCCATCGAGCTGTTGACCGGTATCAAGCGGGCGAAGATAACGGGAACGGATAAGCACTGGACACCGTTCTATAAAAAAAAGAGAGTTACCATGGCCGACCTGGTCGTCGACGGAGCCTCTGAAGAAGAAATCAACCGGGTATACCACGGGAGATGCTGGCCGTCCAGGCTGATGAACGACACGCTGGAATCCGAGGCTTATTTTCCGGAGGCGGGCGAAACGGGGAAGTGGCTGTTATTCAATGCCTGCCCGATAAAAAACGAATACGGCGTCACCGTCGGCGCCATCGAAACGATGGAGGACATTACCGAACAGAAACGCCTCGAGGAAAACATCCGTTACTACAGCCAGCTTGTCCTGAGAGCCCAGGAAGACGAGCGCAAGCGTATCGCCCGGGAGCTGCACGACGACACAGGGTCATCGATACTGTTGCTGATACGCCGGCTCGATGCTCTGGAAACCAGTTGCCCGGAGGTATCCGAGCCGGTCAGGTGGCACCTCGAGAAACTTCGCACCCAGGCGGTCGATGTGCTGGAGGGACTGCGCCGCTGCGCCCAGGAACTGCGTCCCCGCATCCTCGACGACCTCGGGCTGGTGGCGGCAATCGAATGGATTATCGATGATATTGAAAGTACCGATTCCATCGAGACGGAAGTTAAAGTCACAGGGGAAGAATATGCCACCGATTCGGAAACCCAGTTGATGGTATTCCGGATTGCCCAGGAAGCATTGAACAATGCCAGGCGGCACTCGCGGGCAACGAAAATATCGGTAGAAATCGATTTCACGCCCGAAGCGATTTCGATTGTTATTACCGATAACGGAGTCGGCTTCAGCTTACCGGAGAGAATCGATGAGCTTGCCAGCCTCGGGCACCTGGGAATCATGGGGATGTCCGAACGAGCTCAGTTAATGCACGGCTCGCTCGATATCAGCTCCGAACCGGGGAAAGGGACGGTAGTTTCCTTCAGGATACCCGGCAACGTAGCTTAATTTTCACGCTCGTTAAGGCTGGCACAGAGAGAAAATTTCCTGCCAGTCTTACCGGCAATTCTCTTTTTTTCATCGCCAGCAAGATAAACCGGCTTTCTTTTTATTTCCATTACGATTCAACTTATCACTTGACAAAACGTTCTAACAGGCATATCCTAAATATCATGTTACCATGAGAAGAATTGGGGTAGTATGCCCGTTCTATAGAGGTATGCTTTTATTGTGTAAATAATGGCAAAGTTGACACAATATCGAAATCCAGGGGAGGCAGAGTATGAACAGGATGAAATGTCTGGGAGTGTTACTGGCAATAACATTGCTCGCAGGGTTCATTCCGACTTTCGCGAATGAATACCCGGCCAGAGCGGAGGAGGTGGTATGGGAGAAGTATGCTGCCAATCCCGTTCTCGAAAACGCGCCGGTAGCGGCGGAGGCCTCGGTCCTCTATGACGAGGTCGAAGACCTGTACAAGATGTGGTACACCAAAGACTCGAAGGATTTCGTCAGTTTCAACACACTGGTTGCCGACATCATTACCGCAGCCGGTGATAATTTAACCAATCATGTGAAAGACTTCAATATCGAAGATATCGCCACCTATGACGCCGCCAAGGTAAAGGACGTGATAAATCACGTTGCAACCGCGGTCAATATTGCAGATGTGCTGGCCAGCCTCGGGCCGAGGATAGCTTACGCGACATCCGCTGACGGTATCACCTGGAATAAAGTTAACGATAACGTATTTGCCGGAGGCACCGCTTACGGGGCTTCTTCACCGTCAGTTATTAAAGAAGCTTCCGGCAATCTGACAATGTGGTACACTTCGTGGAATGTCGACATTTTAGCCATCGAGAAGCTCTTCGATGACATCAATACGCTCGATGCCAATGACTTGAAAGACCTGATGACGGCAATCATGATAAACAAGGATCTCGAAGGAGCACTCGATTTACTTGATGCCGGATTTGCCACCGACATATTTGATGATATTATGTCTATTATCCGGAATTTAGGGGGAAGTATCGGCCGGGCGACATCAGCCGATGGAATAGTCTGGGTTGATACCGGAGTCGTCCTGCAAAGAGAGAATATCGATGACCCGGACGGCGCCGATTACTGGGATGTTTACGGGGTCTACTTCCCGTCGGTCGTTCAAACAGCCGCCGACAAATACGAGATGTGGTACACCGGGTTCAAAATCGACCTGGCAGATATCAGAGACACAATCGATAACGGCGGGATTTCACTCGATGAATTAAAGACAACGCTGGCCGCCTCCGTCGAACTGCAGATCGGCCACGCAACTTCCATGGAAGGTCAGGCCTGGGTGAAAACCGATACTAAAGTACCTGCCCTCGGGAAAAATTTCGCCGGAGCGCCTGACGAAGGGAATTTCAGAGGCGTCGTATCCCCTGAAGTACTCGTCGATTCAGTCGGCACCTACCATATGTGGTATACGTTACTCGACGGCAACCCGACCGCCCTGGTTGATTTACTGACCGGCTCGGGCACGTTTGGCAGCGTGATATCCTCAACCGTCAATTCATCTATATGGTACGCGACCTCGCCGAACGGCACTGCCTGGACTTCGGAAGGACAGGCTCTTGCCAGAGAGGCGGGGACATGGGAGGCTATCGGAGTCGCCGCTCCGGCAGTTATCAGGCAGGGTTCGCAATATATGATGTGGTATACCGGGGTTTCTTCGACCGACCCGGTCGCCGCCTTCAATTCGCTTTTAACAAACAAAAACCTGGTAACAGCCCTGAATGACGGGGCTACCAAAGCCTCAATCGGGCTGGCAACGTATGAGACCGGCGAAAGTTCGGTCATCACTGTCAGCGCGATTCAGGGCGTTACGCCACCGGTAACGGGGGCAACTCCGGCTACCATGATAACCGAGACCAATCAGTTCTTCGGCGCGGTAACATGGACGCCGGATGATGTTATTTTCAAAGGCTCGACTGTTTACACCGCTACGATTGCCGTTACGCCGAAAACAGGATTCACCCTGACCGGTGTTCCGGCCAACTTCTTCACGGTCGCCGGTGCAGTTGCGGTGAATGCCGCCAACTCCGGTACGGTGACCGCCGTATTCCCGCAGACAGCGGCCCATCAGCTTGAGTCACTTGTTATCAGCCCCTACGACGGTTCGGTCGCGCTTGGCTATACCCTGCCGATGACCGCTACCGGTGTCTACAACGACCTGGAGACAATCGACTTAACCGGTGACGCCACCTGGACCAGCGATAACGCGGGCATCGCCACCGTCAACGATACCGACAATAAAGGCCTTGTCACGACGGTAGCTCAAGGCGCGACTGTTATCAGGGCTGCTTTCAATGCCCTGGCCGGTAACGCAACGCTGACAGTGACCGCTCCGGTGCTCAAAGCAATCAATATAGTCGGCGACACGCAGGTAGCGGCCGGTTTACAGACAGCCGCCCTGACTATTAACGGTACCAAATCCGATAACACGTTTGGTCCGGTTGCGGCCGGCATTATCTGGACCAGCCTTACCCCGACCACCGCCAATGTCAGCCCGGCCGGTGTCGTAACCGGCCTGAAAAAAGGAACGGCGACCATCAAGGCAACCGTTGACGGCTTCAGCGATACCCACGAGATACAGGTACTCGACCCGGTACTGCAGAACATCACCGTACTACCGGCTAATCCGGTTATCCCGGCGACAGCCGGCGGAACCGTCGACTTCACGCCTGTCGGAAACTATTCCGACGGCTCGAGTGCGATTCTGACAACCGGCGTTACCTGGGCGAGTAACAACGGCAATATTCCTGTCGATCCTGCAACCGGCGTCGCCCAGATAGATACCGTCGGTACGGCAACCATTACCGCGAACCATACCGGCGGAGCGAACGGAAATACGCAACTGACCGTTACCGCGGCGACCCTGAACAATATCATTATTACACCGGCGACGGCGAACGTTGCGAAAGGCAAGACCCGGCAGTTTACCGCCACCGGTAACTTCTCGGATGATACCCAGCATGTCATTACCACGCTGGTTACCTGGGCGAGCAGCAACCCCGGTGTCGCGACCATTAACGGGCTCGGCCTGGCTACCGCCACCGGGACTTCGGGAGATACGAATATTACCGCCACCCTGAGCGGCGTCACCAGCGCAATACCGGCGGTTCTGACCGCTCATCCGGCGGAAGTCGTCAGCATGACGGTTACTCCGGCCGGTGCGACCGTCCCGAAAGGCAAAGCCGGCATGCCGTACTACCGTGACTACACGGCAACCGGGACCTATTCCGACGGCACCATTGCCGTCATCCCGAATGCTGATATCGTCTGGTCGATAACCGCTGGGACCGGGACGGCAACGAACGAATCGAACCGGGTCATCGGTACCGCCGCCGGTACCGTGACCGTTAAAGCTCAACATACGACACCGGTTACCGCAACGATAATCAACGCTCAGACAGCACTTACCGTCACGGCTCCGGTCCTACACAGTCTCGCAATTGCCGGTGACGCGGCTGTCGCTGCCGGCGCTGCGATTAACAACCTGGTCGTTACCGGTACCTACTCGGATAATTCTACCGGTGATATCACGAACCAGGTAACCTGGACGAATTCGAATCCGGCAGTCGGTTACATAACAAACGGCACCTTCCAGAGCACCGCCGAAGGTACCACCGACCTTACCGCCGGCCTGTCCGGCAAGACGTCTCCGGCTCATACGATAACGGTGACTGCTGCAACGGTAACGACTGTTACCGTCGATCCGGTCGGTTCCGTCATAGCCAAAGGTACCACCGGTAATCTCCGGGCGATTGCGACCAAGACCGACGGCAGTAAATTGAACGTAACCGCCAACGCCGCGACAACCTGGGCAAGCGATGACCAGGCAGTCGCAACAGTCGCAGCCGGAGTCGTTACCGGTGTTGCGAAAGGCACGGCAACCATCAGCGCAACGTATGACGGAAAAACCGGCCAGGTACTGGTTACCATTACCGATGCCAATCTCGTCAGTATCGATGTCACGCCCAACGGCGCTTCGGTAGCCGCCGGTAAAACGCAGCAATACACCGCCATGGGCACGTACTCTGACACCAGCGTCATCGATATCACCCGTAAGGTAACCTGGTCGACCAGTGACGCAACCATCGCCACAACCAACCAGGCGGGCCTGGTTACAGGACAGGCAGTCGGGGCAGCTAATGTCGTTGCGACGCTCGGTGCTATCGTCGGCACGGAAGGAGTAACAGTCACCGCTGCCGTACTTGACAGTATAATCGTCACCCCGGCCAACCCGACAGTTACCTTCATCTCCGGAGCCGGTTCCGAACCGACCGTTCAGTTCAAGGCAACCGGGGTCAAGTCTGACGGCAGCACCGAAGACCTGACCGCGACCGCCGTATGGTCTGTCGGAGGCGCCGGAGCAGCGCTTACCGCTACGAACGGCCTGATAAAGACCACCGGACAGGGAACAGCTACCATAAATGCTACCTCCGGAGGGAAAATCGGTTCAACGACACTGACCGTTCTTGCTGATACCGTCGCACCGGCGGTCACTATTATCGAACCGAAAGAGGGCGCGACTACCGGTGAGAGAACGGTTATCATCAAGGGCCAAATCAACGACTTGAAAGCTGCCGTCAAGCAGCTTGTGATAAACGGAAACACCATCGTCAACCTTACCCTGGACGGTCAGGGTAATTTCGTTGCCGCCGTGAGTCTTAAGGATGGTGCGAATACAATATTCGCCAGGGCAACGGACGGAGCCGGGAATACCGGGACGTCAAAGACAGTGACCGTCAGGGTAGACCCGCAGAAACCGTCAATCAAGATTATTTCTCCTGCCGGCGGTATCGTAACGAAACAGGCGAATGTAACGATAAACGGTACCGCAACCCATGCGGATAACGTATCCACCGTCAAGGTGATAGTGAATGGTACGTCGAAAGACGTGGCCGTCACCAACGGTGTTTTCACGACGACCGGGACACTTAGTTCCGGTATCAACAACATTACCGTCACCGGCTACGCCAAGGGCAAGGAAGGCAACGATGCCTACCTCGGCAGCTCCGGTACCCGAACAATCACTCTCGATGCGACAGCGCCGGTGGTAAAAGTTAACACACCGATTAACAACAGTACCGTCAGCATCGCTTCACAAACGATTACCGGTACGGTCGACGATATCAACGTCACCACCGCCCGGCTGACGCTGAACGGCGGCGCTCCCGTCACGATTCCGGTCGTGAACGGTAATTTCAGCTATGTCGCCAATCTGGCGAACGGATTAAACACGATATCAGTCAGAGCAACCGATGCTGCCGGTAACGAATCGACCGGAGCAACGCTTGCTCAGGTAACGCTCGATACCAGTACTCCGGAAGTGAAAGTTACCGCTCCGGAGAACAACCTCCGCACCAACTCAGGGACGATTACGATTACCGGTACGGTCAATGACCCAACCATCTCGACCGTTACCCTTAAAGTCAACGGAGCACCGGAAGACTTCCCTGTCGAGCAGGCGGGAGACAGCGGTACTTTCAGCATTGTTAAAACACTGGCTGCAGGCAGTTATACTATTGAAGTGACCGCCACGAACCGGGCAGTTCCGGTGAAAACCGGTACCTCCGGTGTACTCGGCGTCACCATCGATACCACGGCGCCAACAACCAAGATCAACCTGTCCGACCCGACCGACTCAATCAGGATAGCGGTCAGTGCAGATGAAGACCTTAAAGCGGCACCCGTGGTTGAAGTTATCGATTCTGCCGCTGCCAAGGTAACGGTCGATATGACACCTGACGGTGTCAGGCAATGGGTCGGTACCTATACAATAACCAAGAACGACCAGTATACCGTCCGGGCAGTCTCGACCGACAAAGCCGGTAACCGGGCGACGACAACGGCTTCGTTCGCCAAGGCGGGCATGGCCGGGACTTCATCCACGACCGTCAATTCGCCCGATACCACGTTACAGGTGGAAACCACCGGCGATGTCACCGGTGATATAACCGTCTCTACCTCCATGGAAAACCCGGCCGGTAACACGGCTGACCCCGGCGACGAAGCAGGTTTCTATGTCGACATCAATGCTTCACCGGAGATTCTCAATAACCTGTCCGAGATTTACATCGAAGTCAGTTACGACCCGGCACGTCTGCCGGCCGGCACCGACGAAACGAAACTGAAATTATACCTGTGGGATGTTGCTTCCGGTACCTGGAAGGCAGTCGAGGGGAGCGGTGTCGATACCGTTCGTAAAGTAGTGTTCGCTACCCTCACCCACCTGAGTATCTACGGTGCTTTCGGAGCTGTAACGCCAACACCGCCGTCAACCCCCGTAGGGGGCGGAGAACAACCGGAAGGGCTCTATTACCTGTCCAGCGTCACGACGGCTGACGGTACCTTTACCCAGGACTTTACGGCAGCGTCAGGCGATGATAAACTGCAGATTTTCATCGAGCAGGGTGTCGTTGCAACCACCTCCAGCGGCCAGCGCCTGTCACAGATACTTATTTCAACAATGGCAACTCCTCCGGCAAAACCGGCGCAGTCCGAAATGATCGGCCTGACCTATGATTTGTCACCGAACGGAGCACAGTTCGACCGGGCTATCCGAATAACAATGATCTATAACCCGGATGAGCTGCCCGCCGGATTTAACCCGATGAACCTTATTATCGCTTACTACGATTCGGCGACATCTGCATGGATACCGCTCGATGATATCAGGGTTGATACCACGGCGCACACCGTGAGCGGCCTGGTTACCCATTTCACGCCGTTCTCGGTCGTTGCCTACACCACCCCGGCCGCCTTCACCGTCAGCGACCTGACGGTAACACCGGCAAAGGTTGAAATCGGCGCAACCGTACTAATCAGCGCCGTTATTACCAATACCGGTTACCTGGCGGGCACCTATCAGGCAGTCCTCAGTCTCAACGGTGAAACCGTCGAGACGAGAGATGTCACTATCGAAGGCAAGAGCAGCGCAACGGTAACCTTCACGACAACCCGGGACGCCGCCGGTACCTATACGGTCAGCATCGAAGGCCTGACCGGGTCATTCGTCGTCGTCGAACCCACGGTGGAA
>CAZOGR010000014.1:14010-17076 GCA_964579355.1 uncultured Dehalococcoidales bacterium
TGAACCGACTCCTGAACCGGTACCGGGCGGCATGGCCTGGTGGGTCTGGCTCATCATCGGTATCGCAGTCGTCGCGACACTGGGCGTAGGGTACCTCTACTGGTGGAAACCGAGGCATGCAGTTTAAGTAAAACGAAATACCAACCCGAACGGCGGAGATGAATCATCTCCGCCGTTTTTTTACCTGTATACAATTCATGCAAGATTCAGACACTCTTGCGCTGACGAGGAAAATATATTATCGTAAGGGAAAAATATCAATATCAAGTCAGGAAAATGCAACCATGCTGAAACAGATTCTACATACTATGACCGCTTTAGTACTCGCCCTGAGTGTCGTTATCGTCGGCAGCCAACCGGTACTGGCGCTGTCTGTCGGCGAGTTTTTTTCTATCGATTACTCCACTGAATTCAGTAAAACCGAGGTAAAACCAGGCGAGGAATTCACCATCACCATCACCGGTACGGCAACGTGCAGCCATGACCTGGAGGCACCGTATAATGCCGCTACCCAGGCGCGGGTCATCGGACGAATTGTTGCCAGAGGCTCCGACGGCTCGGGAATAGTATTGAATCCGGATTACCGGCTCTATCTCAGTCCTATCCCGAAAAAAGCCGGTGAAACAGCTTCCGACAGCCGGGTTCTTGCCCTGTCATTTCCTGCCGGTACCACCCCGGGAACTTATCAGATAACCGGTGAACTAATCGAAGGGAACGTCCAGGCGGTTGTCTGGCTGGATGTCACCTCACTGCTTCCCGCTTCCCAGTCGATGGGTTCCGTCACCGTAACCGGAGCCGGGGGAGGTGGCGGCGGAGGCTTTTCCGGAGGAGTAACTATCGGTGATAATGTAACCGATCTCGACCTCAGCCAGATAAATCTTACTGAATACCTGGCTGCGAACGGCAGTGCTACCTATAATTTTTATTTGAATTCAGAAGGAAAAGACTGTACGCTCTATATTCCCGAAGGCACGGTTGTCAACCTTCCGCAAGGCGGCCCGGTCTCTCTTTCCATCGAGCCTGTCTCTTCCCTCCAGGTTTCGCCACCGCCTCAAACGTACCGGTTACTCGGCACCGCCTACCGTTTCGGCCCGGCGGGAGCGACTTTCAATCCGCCTCTGCAGGTGTCTTTCAAGTTCGATGAATCCCTGATTCCGGCCGGGGCTACCGCGGCGAACCTGCGAATAGCCTGGTATGACGAAGCAACCGGTACCTGGCAGGAACTTGAATCGACGGTTGACCCGGCAACATCTACGGTTACCGCCCGACTGTCTCATTTCAGTATTTACAGTATCATCGCCAGCATGGCTCCGGCGGAATTCGAGGTAAGCGACCTCACCGCAGAGCCTGATGAGCTGTATGTCGGTGAAAAAACAATGGTAACGGCAACCGTGACCAATATCGGTGATATGCCCGGTTCGTATTCTCTTCAGTTGCTGCTGAATAACCGGATTCTTAACACCGAGCCGTTCGAACTGGGCGGCGGAGAAAGCCAGGAGGTCAACTACCTGGTGAGTATCGATAAAGCCGGCAGGTACACGATTTCCCTCGGCAACCGGAGTGTCGTGGTAACCGTTCTCGAGAAAATTGTCGAAGAGCCGGACGAGGAACCTGAACCGTCAGGAGACAGTGATGACACAGAGGAGCCGACAGCAAATGTTACCAAGCCGTCACCGGCAGCGTTCAGCCTGAGCGGATTGACGCTCGACCGTTCCACCCTTCGTTCGGGGGAGAAGATTACCGTCACGGTTACCGTGAAAAATACCGGCGAGCAGTCCGGTACGTACAATCTGCCGCTGAATGTCAACAACACTATCGAGGATATTCAGGTAGTTACCCTGAAAGGTGGAGAGGAACAGGAAATTGTTTTCACGCTTACCGGCGCCCGGCAGGGTGAGTATGAACTTACAGTCGGCGACCTGAAAGCCACGTTTACCGTGACACCTTCGGTCGACAATACGAAAACCATCATCTACGGAGCTGTTCTGGTAATCGTGGTCATAGCGGCAATTATCGTCACAGCGGTACTCCTGATACGGAGGAAAAAACGGGCGGCTCTTTCTCAGGAAGAATCATTGTAAACAGTCAATGACTGACCGGTTCCGAATCGTCAGCCTATTCGGGCAAGCCCTTTACCGGCTGAAGACGCAGATAGCCGTTCTTCGAAACGATATCCATAACGACGTTGCCTCTCCGGTTCAGGTTATACAGGCCGAGAGCCAGGGCTTCGGCATCGTGGTTTCGATGGGAGACAATGACGATGTTGGCTTCCTGCCCGATTTTCAATACCGCTTCCCGGAGCGCTTTTGTTGCCGGATTTTCGGCAGCGGTGTTCAGGATTCCCTGGTACTCAATCTGCAACAATTGCGCGAGTTTATCCGCCGCCGGGTTACCGACACTTCTGAGACGCCCCAGATTTGACCTTAAGCGTGTTACATCCGGCGGGGTAAGGTAACGTTGCGGATCAGGGATGGTGACTATCTCCTCGATTATCCGGCGGGCCCGGGAGACGAGGGCTGTGCCCTGTAAAGAATTAGTTGTTACGACAACCTCTTTATCGGTATACACGGTAAAGGCAGCCGGTATATTTTCCTGGGCAAGGGATATAGCCGTGACGACGATACTGTAGGCCAGTTTATCCGCTTCTTCCGCATCCCCGGCTGCCAGGTTGACAAGGACTATCGCCGGCTGGCCGTGAAACTCGGCGTATTCCTTTACGATAAGCTCGTCATACTGGATAGAGTGTTTCCAGTCAATGTTTTTCAGACTGTCGCCGGGCTGGTAAGACTGATTGCCGTAGTACTCGATGCCTCTCCTCATACCGTACAGGGGCTTGAGCGCTTCGATGTTCGTGACCAGGAGCGCGCTTCCGGTTTTCCGGTTGGAGAGGTATTCCTGCACCAGCCAGGCGGCGTATTGAGCTCTGGGAATTACCTGGAGCATAACCGGTTCCATTTCGAACCTGATTTGCATAAGCCCCCAGCAATCGAGAGCGTAACCTGTCAATCTTACCGAACCGGGACCGGAAAGCATCGGTTCGATGGTTACTTCGGCGGCGGCTTTTTC
>CAZOGR010000014.1:17176-22942 GCA_964579355.1 uncultured Dehalococcoidales bacterium
AAGAACGGCGATGGTATCGAGAAAAAGGCCGAGAACGAACGACCCTGCAGTCAGCCAAATCAGTGTCATACATAAACCGGTGGGACGGTGCTTCATATCAGCAGGATGACAGGTGCTTGATTCAAGGTTCATCCGGAGGCTGGAGTGAATCGAAAACAGGACCGGCACCGCCAGCAGCAGGGAAAACAATTCTCCGATATGAGGAGCAAACAGTACCGCGAGGAAAAAAAAAGTAAAATATTCCGTGAGAAGGGTCATGACCGAGGCCGGTTTCCAGCGCCAGAGGTACAGGTACCAGAGCAGAAATACCACCGGTACGGCAGACAGCGCCAGTGGCGAGAGGACACTCACCGCGATAAGGGCAGCTACCGTGTAGATTTTAACCCCTGATAAAAACCGGCGACCGGACAGTATTCTCATAAATCTATTTTCGGGACGGGAACTCGTTCCAAAGCCCTTTCCAGAATCATGGCGGTCGTAACATCATCCATTTCGGCTTCCGATTTCAGCCTGATACGGTGTTCGATGGTGACATTCGCCAGGTGTTTGACATCATCGGGAATGACGAAATCCCGCCCGTCCAGCAACGCTTGAACGCGAGCGCAACGATAGAGAGCGATACCGCTTCTGATACTCGGCCCGGAAAGGATATCCGGATCAGTCCGTATGGTATGTATTATCGATGTTATATATTCAACGATATCCGGTGCGACGTAGACCTCTTTCACAACTCTCTGAAGGTCGAGGACTTCCCGGGAGGTTGTGACCGCTTCAATGTGAGGGTCGTCAATACGGTCGATTCCTGAGATTATCTGCTTTTCTTCTTCCTTCGATGAATACGTGCTGATTAATCTCAGCAGGAAACGGTCGGTCTGCACGTCGGTCAGCGGGTAGGTGCCTTCACCGCCGGACTGTACCTGGGTAGCAATAACCATGAACGGTTGTTCGAGGGTGTGAGTTTCCCGCTCGATGGTTACCTGCCGTTCCTGCATGGCTTCGAGAAGGGCTGACTGAGTTCGGGGAGTAGTACGGTTAAGCTCGTCAGCCAATACGATATTCGCGAAAATCGGGCCTTCGAGGAATCGGGGTTCCTCGGTCGGCGAATACACATAAAACCCGGTGATATCAGCCGGCATCATATCCGGAGTAAACTGGATACGCTTGAACTTCCCTCCGATAACATGAGCAAAGCTCCTGGCAAGGCTGGTTTTAGCGGTGCCCGGTAAACCTTCGATTAACACATTGCCACCGGCAAACAGAGCAAGTATCAGGCCGTCTTTGATATCTTTTTTACCGATGATAATTTTTGATACTTCACCGGTAATTTTTTCGTACAATTGAGCAAAACTTTCTGTGTTAGACAACACTATCCCCTTTCCTCAGTGTAAATCTGGAGATTCCCACAAACATCAGCCCCATGATACCCACCACGGAATACGGGTTGGAGAGGATTTCCCGGGTATCGGTCAGCCTGGCTTTTGAAATGTCCAGCGGCGCGCTCGAAAGGTGCGAATTATCGAAATAGAGCGTACCGATTTCCCCTCTGTATGTCAACAGCTCGCTGATAAAAGAATAATTATCGTCCCGCTCTACCATCGTATTGATAATGGTACTTGGGTCCGATACAAGCAGTAACCGTCCTCTGCCGAAACCAATTTCCGCGGCAACAGGGAACGGTCCTGCCGGCTCGCCGGCATCCATGGCATCGTTGTTGTTTACATCAAGGTAACTCTCGGGAGACGACCAGGCGAGAACGTTCATTCCCGGCACATCGCGCAATGAGGTAGCGTGATTGAAAAGGACAGCTTCAACCTCATTCGTTTTCAGTGCCGGGGAAAAATCGGTTATCCGGGGCAGGTACGGATTTTTGTAATTGAAAAGGGGGTCGAGCAGGACATCTCCGGTAAAGCCCGCTTCAAGATTCAGATAGTTTAGCAGCGTGTTACCGTAGCCATAATCATCCATGAGTAAAACGGTTGCCCCGTTATTGAGGTAATCTTCAATAAGAGAAAGGCTGTCCCGGCTGTATTCGAGGTAAGGAATTGCCACAAGGGCCGTCGATTCGGGCACAGCCGGGAGTTCCTCCAGTGAATTGATTTCCCTGGCTTCGAACGCTTCAACGAAATTTTTCACCCCATTCCACATTCGATTCCCGGATATAAAATTCTCCACCGATGGATAAAACCAGATACTAATCAGAGAAACCATCAGAGCGACAATTATTGTATTAATGACGATTCCGGATGTTTTCAACTGGCCTTTCCTGCTGACGACAACCGCTTACCGGAGATATCAGCTTCCTCGCCTGCCCGGTTTTCGCCTGTCGAATGCCCATTCAGGCCGTCGTTTCCATGACCGTCGTTTTTGTATCGATTACGAATCATATTCCTATTTGTGCCAGCATATGAATTTTACTATCTTTCAAAGACCGACACAACCTGTGATAATGGAAAGATAAACAGGTTATCAGTTTTCTTTGTGAATCAAATCAGGTATAATGTAAGTGTAATAATGTTTACCTTGATAAATTTCCTTCACTCTCTCAAAAGTATTATATCACAGCCACAGGGGCGATAACGTGAAAAATCGTTATCGAATACTAGGACTCGGATTATGTCTTGTCGGAGCTGTTTTCGGACCGATATCGTATTTTATTGTCGATTCTGTTCCGCTGACCATCGTCGGAATATCGGCAATCATGATAGGAATTACCTCGGTAGCTCTGGCAAATACCCGTCCGTACCTTTCGCCCGAGGCTTCTCAACTCATTCTCAAAACAGGCATGGAGAATACGGGTGCTCTGCTTGAAGAGCTGGGGCTGAGAAACAGGGCAATTTACCTGCCGTCATCGATGAGAAACGGCACTCCCCAGGCGTTGATACCGCTTTCGGAGCATACCGATATCACCTGGGTCAGTGAAAAGATTCCCGGACGGCTGATAGTCCGCTATGGGGTCAATCCTGAAGATGTGGCCATAGCGGTAACCACTCCCGGCAGCATCGATATCGGCATGCTGGAGACCATTCCCGGCCCGAATGCCTCAGAAATAGAATCGGCAGCAACCTATATTCTATCGGGTGTACTCGATATCGCCGATTCTGTCACCGTTAACCTGGTGAATTCGCGAATCGAAGCGGAGGTCAGCAGGCCGAAACTCCATTATGAGGAGATATGGTATTATCGATGTATGGGCAGCCCGATAGCCTCAATAATCGCTGCTATATCAAGTGAAGCTCTTAACAAACCTGTCAGAATACTCGAGGAAAACGTCAGCAAGGGAAAAAGCCGGGTGTTGCTGGAGGTATTGCCTTGAGAATCTACAACCGGTATTTACTGTTTCTCGTGATTGTTTCCTGTGCGATTAACATATTCCTGGCTTTTCTCGGGCAAACCGACCTGGAAGTTTTCTTTATCCTTAATGTCCTTGTTTTCCTCATCATAACCCTGTTATTCGCCTATCTGAACCCGAGAGCACGAAGGGCACTCAATTCTATCGGCGTGGTACTTTTCGCCGGATTCATGGTCATCGTTGTCATGAAAGTAATCGATATCATTGCAGGGTAGATAATTTTGTCACGGAAAATTAAAAACCTGATTATCGGCCTATTTTTTTCTGTTTTGACCCTTATCTCAACAGGTTCGCCGGTGCTGGCAACCATCCCGCATGAAAATCCGGACACGGCTGCCATCGAATACAGCGGCATCGCGCTGCTCCGTTATTACTCAGGAACCCTCGAGTTCGTCCTGATGGAGGCTCCGGATCAGGTCGGGGAACACCTTGACAAAATGCCCTACAGCTACATTCAGGAGATTCTCGAGGAGCCGATAAACGCTTTCTCGGCATCTTCGAAAGAGCTGACCCGGCTCATCGTCGAAACCGGTACGGAGCTACCGAACCTCAACACCCTGGTGTCCCAATCCCGTTTCACCGAAGCCGCCGAACTGGCGATCAGCATCTCGAAAACCATCGATGCCGCTTCCCTCGAACTGGCATCACTGACCCGGGCAGTCGAAGAAACCGGAGCTGAATTGAAGGTATTCGCCGCCCCGGAAAGCAGTCCGTTGCGGCTTGCCTACAACGACGTTCTCGAGAAACTCGAACGAATCGACGCCCTGCTCGACAGGTACCGTCAGATGCTCGAATTCTCCCTGCCCTGGTTCCCGGTTATCGAAGAACTTATCGATGTGGAAGAAATCACCATCGAAGAACTCCTGGAACTCCTGCAAAAGGAAAACATCATCCCGATACCTCCGGAACTCACTGAACTCACTCTTGAAATAGACCCGGCGAGCGCTTTTGTCGGAGACACCGTTGTATTCGAAGGGATTTTAACAGCTAACGGTCAGCCTCTTGCCGGACGTACTATCGAAATGCTGCTCAATAATGACGGTGCCGTTTCGGCTACCACCGATTCCCGGGGACACTACCGGGGAAGGTTGACCGTACCTTACTGGTATATTCCGGAAATCAGCGTCCAGGCGCTCTATTCACCGAAAGGCACCGATGTACGTGCCTACCTTGCCTCGCTCAGCCCGGTTGTGCCGTTGCAGGTCCTTTTCTACGAAGCCGAGTTGAGACTCTCGGCTCCGGAGCTTTCCTATCCGGGACTCGATACCGCCATCTCCGGCAGGTTCGATTACAGCAGCAATCCTCCGGCCGGAGAGCGAAGAATAACCATGTACTTCGGCGAAGAACCGGTCATCGAAGAAGAGGTGCCGGATGATTTTTCCGAAACGATAAGTCTTGCCTCCGAACTTGTTCCCGGCAGGTATGCCGTTACTGTTCATGCCGAAGCAAAGGAAAGATACGCGCCTGCCGAAGGCAGTGTCTCGCTGGAGGTCGTACGGGCAACGCCGCTAGTGGAGGTAAACCTGCCCGGGTTCGGGCTGATTCCGGGTACTATCACTATCGACGGCCGGGCATATTCGGAAATCGGACCTCTCAGCCAGGCAACGCTTCGGATTGAAATGGGTAACTCGAAGGCTGAAGTGCTTACCGAGGATGACGGAACATTCGTTACCGAGTTAAAATCCGGTCTGGACTTCGGATTGATTGGTACCGAAACCGTTATCATCAGAGTATTCCCGGCCGAACCCTGGCACGCTCCTCTGGTTACTGAAAGCCGATTACTGGTAATCAGTTATGTCAATTGGATGATTTTATTGATACTCCTGGCGGCTGTTGCCGTTTTCCTTCGCCGGAGAATGCCCTGGCTTTTCAAGGCAATCAATCGGAGAAAAATGGTATCAGGAGCAATCCCCGATACCATGCCATCCTACAGTAACGCTACGAACGCCACGATTACCAAGGAGAAGGAAGACGGTACGAAAGGCGAGCCGCGAAAGAGAATCCTGTTCTGGTATACCTTTGCCGTAAAAATCGTCCAGTTCATCTCGAAAATAACCGGTAAACCGCATAAAACGCTAAGGGAATTCGCCGGAGAAACGAGTCAGCGACTCGGGCCGGCGTCAAAGTACTTCTACCAGTTGACGCTGACCGTCGAACGGCTGCTGTATTCCCGCTATACGCCCACCGAAATCGATGCCGAGAGCAGCATGAAACTTGCCCGCAAGATTCAGCAGGAAACGGAACCTTCCGATTCACCGCAACCGGCGACCGGCCAGCCGGTACAATAATCACTCCGGGAAAACAGCCTACCGGACTGAAACCCGATTTTTCCCTGTTTACGGAGTCGGCAGTTCCAAGGCTGTTTTCGCTACCTGTGTTACCGGTTCTTCGATATGATGAACGAGGCCGATTACTTT
>CAZOGR010000015.1:0-22756 GCA_964579355.1 uncultured Dehalococcoidales bacterium
TAAAGGTTAATTCGGAGCAGGATGCTATCGGGATATCTTTTTCTAAAATGGTGACTAATTTAAGGAATCTGATTGGTTCTGTAAAAGAAATTTCCGAGAATATCGCCGAATCGAGTGCTCAACTCTCGAATGCTGCAGACCAGGCAGGCCAGGCAACCCAGCAGATTGCCGCCACCAGTCAGCAAGTCGCGAGAGGTGCCAGCGAGCAGTCCTCTTCGCTTCAGATGACCTCTGAAGGAGTCGACCAGCTCTCTCAAGCTATCATGCAGATATCGATGGGTGCCCAGAACCAGGCGAAAGGCATCGAACGGAATGTTGAGATAGTCAATATGGTTTCCGAGTCGGTATCCCGGGTTACACAAAACGCTCATGAAGCATCCGAAGGTTCTCAAAAAGCGGGACAAGCTGCCCGGAAGGGTACTGATATGACTCGTCAGACGGTTGAAGGTATGCAGAGAATCAAGGATGCCATGGATGTCGCCTCGGCCGGAGTTACCGCTCTTGGCGAGCGGTCCAACGAAATCGGGAAAATCGTTGCGACAATCGATGATATCGCTGCTCAGACGAACCTGTTGGCTCTTAACGCGGCTATCGAAGCTGCCCGGGCTGGCGAGCAGGGACGCGGATTCGCGGTTGTTGCCGATGAGGTGAGAAAACTCGCCGAAAGGTCATCCACAGCCACCAAAGAAATTGCCGACCTTATCTCTAATATTCAAAGCGGTGTTAACGAAGCCGTCAGAGCCATGGAGGAAGGCAATCATGAAGTTAATTCCGGTTACGATCTGGCGACTAATGCAGGGAGTTCGCTGGACGAAATTATCGAAACGGTGATGGAAGTCAGCCGGGAAGTCGACCGTATCGCTCAAGCGTCAACCGAACTAAACAGTCTCAGCGAGGAGATGGTTAAGGTAACCGACAGTGTCAGCGAAATAGTCGAAGAGAATACCGCTGCTACTGAAGAAATGGCGGCAAGCTCCGATGAAGTGATGAAAGCCATCGAAAGCGTGGCGGGTGTCGCCGAAGAAAACAGTGCTGCGACCGAACAGGTATCGGCCTCTGCGGAAGAGATGAGCGCCCAGGTGGAAGAAGTCGTCGCTTCGGCTCAGTCTCTTGCCCAGATGGCGGAAAAACTGCGGGATAACATAATGGTGTTTAAAATCCCCGATTTATAGTCCCTGGTTCCCCGGCGAAGAGCCGGAAAAAGTAGTAAATATCATCGGTAGTAATCGAGATAAGAGGAACGATAATGGCAGATAAAGTGACAACCACATCCGAAACTCAGCTTGTCGTATTTGACCTGGCAACGGAATTTTATGGAGTAGATATCAGTGTCGTCAGGGAAATCATCCGGATGCAATCAGTCACCCGGGTACCCGGTGCACCCTCGTTTGTCGAAGGTGTCATCAACCTGCGGGGACGGGTGGTGCCGGTTGTCGATTTAAGGAAAAGGCTCGAATTAAGCCTTGCGGAACAGACCCAGGAAAGCCGTATCGTCGTTGTCGATATCGGCGGAAGAGATGTCGGCGTCATTGTCGATGCGGTAACCGAGGTTTTAAGAGTTCCTCTCTCGGTTATTGACCCGCCGTCATCCATGATAACGAATTCAGACTCGGATTACCTGAAAGGTATCGCGAAACTGGAAAGCAAACTCATCATTCTTCTTGACCTCGATAAGGTTCTTTCGATTATGAAAGGAGCAGATTGTACCGGTGTGGAATCAGGTGAAGAAATGCTGGTATAATCCGGACTCTCAATGTTTGCCCTTTCGGCAGTATTATTCACATAAAGTCGTATTACAACAATAACGGAATACCAGAAACAAGCAAACGGTAACGAAGCCGTCGCGGGTGAGGTAACCATGAACTTAGAAGCTGAACTGACTCCGGAAGAATTGAAAGTATTTCTGGAGGAAGTCAATGAGCAGATTGAGCTTTTAGATGAAGATATCGTCAGGCTCGAAAAAGAAGGGGATGACCTGGAGTTACTCCAGGAGATATTCCGTGCCGCTCATACCATAAAAGGCTCTTCGGCAATGGTCGGCTTTCAGGCGATGGCGGACCTCACCCATGGGATGGAAAGCCTTCTCGATAAACTGCGGAACAAAAATCTCGATGTCAGTACCGAAATCATCGATGCTCTCCTGTTCGGCCTCGATGTTCTCAAATCCCTGATGGGGTACATTAACTCACCTGATGATGACATGCCCGATATTCAGGAAGCTCTTGGGAAAATCAGAGACGCCTCGGATTGTTCAGCCGGAAAAACCAGAGAGACAAGCCGTCCGTTGCACCTGGATACCGCCCGTTTTCAAGAAATCCGGCAGTCGCTTTCCGAAGGTCAGGTTTTTTTAAAAATTACGGTCGATATAAGTGAAGAGAGTGACTGGCCTGCTGTACGATGCATGCAGGTTTTTAATGAGCTTACCAATGCAGGCACCATCATCGTTTCCTCTCCTACGGAAGAAGAGGTCGAAGAGGACAGCAAGAGTCTCCACATGGAAGTAGCTTTCGTTACCGACCGGGATATCGAGAAACTGAGGAAAGCGCTGACGACGATTGGTGATATAAAGACGGTTGAAATAGTGCCATACCCCGCCGAAGCTTGTTCCGAAACACCTCTGCCGGCGAAGGAATCACCAGCGGTATCGGTCGATATTCATGCGTCTTCTGATACCGGGAAAAGTACATCTGTTAAGAAGAAGGAAAATTCCAGAAACGATAATTCTCAGAGTGTAAGAGTCGATGTAGAAGTACTCGATAATCTGCTGAACGTTGTCGAAGAGCTGGTGATTGACCGGTCGAAAATCAGCCAGGTCGGGAAGATGCTGGGCACGAAGTACCCGGGTGACGAACTGATAGATGAGCTGGCGGAAACGTCCGACCATATCATCAAGACCATCAACGAACTTCAGGAATACATCATGCAGGCCAGGATGGTTCCGATAGGTACGATATTCAGTCGTTTTCCGAGGATGGTACGCGACCTTGCTCAATCTCAAAAAAAGAAGCTTGATTTTACTATCGAAGGCGCCGATACCGAACTGGACAGAACGATTATCGAGCAGATACGTGATCCGTTGACCCATCTGCTGCGCAATGCGGTTGACCATGGCGTGGAGTCACCCGATTCCCGGATTGATGCCGGGAAAAATGAAACCGCCAGGGTAAAACTGAGTGCCTTTCGGGAACAGAGCCATATTGTTATCACCGTGGAAGACGATGGTAACGGAATCGATGCAGAAAAAGTGAAGGCGACGGCAGTCAAAAAAGGACTAATTTCACCTGCAAAAGCCGAAGGTATGTCTGAAGCTGAAGCAATCAACCTGATTTTCCTGGCCGGCATGTCTACTAAAGAAAAGGCTACCGAGGTTTCGGGCAGAGGCGTTGGTATGGACATTGTAAGGGCTAATGTCGAAAGCCTTGGAGGAACGACGTATATCGAAACGCAAAAGGGTTCCGGCAGTAAATTTATCATCAAGCTTCCGCTTACTGTCGCAATCGTCCAGGGATTCCTCATTTCGGTGGGCGGAGCTATTTACATATTACCGATGGGTTCTATCGCCGAAACCGTGTCGATAGAGAACAGTCAGATTCAAACTATTCGCGGCAGGGAAATCATTCGATGGAGAGAAAGCCTTATTCCTCTGGTTCGTCTCAATAGGGTGTTTAACGGCAGCGATAATAATGCAGCAGGAAAAAGGAAGCTTATCGTCATTGTCACGGCGGATAATTGCCTTATCGGACTGGTGATAGATGAACTCCTCGAACCACAGGAAATTGTGGTCAAATCACTTGGTAATTATCTCGGCGATGTCGAAGGTATTGCCGGGGCAACCATTCTGGGAGACGGCCGAGTAGCTCTCATTCTCGATATCTCCTCGTTAATCAAGATGGTTATGGCTGCCGGGCACAACTATTCGTCCTTCGAATACGGAATGGTGTAGCGGCGGTGGATCGTCAGAGTGCCTCGCATCGGCAGGCTCTTGAATCGGGGTGGTGATTCGAATAGTCAAATATAAGCCCAAGGACGGCAATTAACGGGTCAGGCACAGGCCACCGATTGAGTCTGCCGAGCTATTGTTAATTAGACTGTTTGTCCTTATTAACTATTATCGTTTGTGCAAAAATATTATCAGAGGTACAGTCGTGGAACAACATACTATAGTAACCCAGGATCACCTGTTAAGCGAGAGTGATTTCGCTATCTGTAAATGGCTGGTCCGCCGGGGAATCGAGAATTCCATCAACGGGCTTTCGAGAATGCTTGGTGAGAAACTGACGGTTATCGGTTTGGATATGAACCAGATTCCTCTGGAAGACACGATACAGTATCTGGGCGGCCCCGATAATATGGTTGTCGGCATTCACCTGGATATCTACGGAGATACCACGGGTCATTTTCTCCTGGTACACGATACGCGGTTAGCGTTTCAGCTTATCGGCAATCAGATGGGGTGCCCTCCGCGTGAAAACATGGTGCTGAGTGAAATAGAACTCTCTCTGCTGGGCGAAGTAGGGAATATCGTCGGGGCGTTTTTCCTTAACGTTCTTGCTGACGCCACGAATATCGTCCTTTCACCCTCGCCGCCTGTGCTAAAAATCGATAAAGCCAGTGTTGTAATCCGGAATGCCGGGGAGAACTGGATTGTCGGACAGTATACCCAGTTTATTGTAAGAGCGTCCTTTGTCACCGGTAACAAACAAATCAACGGGACATTTTTGATAATACCAACGATGGAACTCATGAACAGCATACTAATACACGCAAGGAATACGTAAATGGTATTAATGGCAAAACAGGTACGCATCAACGAGTATACGACCGCTGTCGGCCTGGGTGATTTAGTCGTGACGAAAGATTCGAGGGCATCACTGGCCTGTTTCGGGCTTGGGTCCTGTATATGCGTATGTGTATTCGACCCGGTATCCAGAGTCAGCGGAATGGCTCACATCGTCCTGCCGCAAAGTAAATATGGTCTGGCTGATAAGACAGCCACGAAATACGCTGATGTGGCTATCCCGGTATTAGTTGAGAAAATGGAGCAGTCAGGGGCCAGTAAAATGAATATCAAAGTCAAGATTGCCGGAGGAGCCAGAATGATAAAGTCATTCGAAATGAACGATACCTTCGATATGGGAAACCGCAATCTTGAAAGTGTCAACAAGGTACTTGCCGAGCATAATATGAAGGTGTTTGCCCGTGATACCGGAGGAAACCAGGGCCGTTCCGTGTGGATGTTCGTTGACACTGGACAGGTGCTGGTGCGGACGGCAGGTGAAACATTGAGAGAACTTTAAGCCAGTAATAAAAAGTCAGGAGGGGAAAATGGCAAAAGTACTGGTTGTCGATGATGCATCTTTTGTGAGAATGCAATATAGGAAATCGTTAACAGAAAACGGTTACACGGTGGAAGAGGCTGCTAACGGCCTGGAAGCGCTCGAAAAATTCAAACAAATAAGTCCGGACGCTGTCCTTCTCGATATCAATATGCCGGTTATGGATGGGATTGTCACGCTGCATGAAATTATCAGTATCAACCCGGATGCGAAAGTAGCGATGGTTTCATGTATCGGGTCACAATCGATTATTTTAACCGCCATGCAGACCGGTGCCAGGGATTTCCTGGTAAAACCGGCTGAAAAAGGCAAAATCGTTCATGTTGTCGAGAAACTGCTGGCAAGCTGACAGGAGTACGAGGTTAACCTGTCGAAAATAAATAAAGCGGATAATCTGTTTAACATAACCAAAGGAGGTTATAATGGCAAGGATACTGATAGTCGACGATGCGGCATTCATGCGCATGCGATGTTCAAAATTATTGTCTGACGTAGGGCATGAGGTAATCGAGGCAAGCAACGGGGCTGAGGCGGTCGAGAAATATAAGAGTGTGAAACCGGATGGAGTCCTGCTCGACATCACCATGCCGAAAATGGATGGAATCATGACATTGCAGGAAATCAAGAAAATCGACCCGAATGCCCAGGTTGCCATGGTGACTGCCATGGGCCAGCGAAGCATGGTCATGAGCGCCCTTAAGGCAGGGGCGAAAGATTTCATCGTCAAGCCGTTCGACGGCCCGAGGGTATTGAGCACCGTCGAAAAGTTGATAGCCTAGTTTTTATTCACTACGGGGTGAGAGGAAAACATGACAGGAGTGCTCGTCGTTGACGATTCAAGTTTTGCCAGGCTTTCGATAATAAAACAACTCAGCAGGGATCCGGACATAAAAATCCTGGATTATGCGAAAGATGGTCTTGAGGCCGTTAAAAAGGTAAAAGAACTGAAACCTGATGTCGTTACCCTCGATGTTCAAATGCCGAAGATGAACGGCCTGGAAGCGCTGGAACACATCATGTCTGAAACACCAACACCAGTGGTCATGCTCAGCAGCCTGACCGATGAGGGAACGGATACCACCATCAAAGCACTCGAGATAGGAGCGATTGATTTCTATCTTAAATCGTTGCTTTCCGCTACATCAGAGGTGAAAAACCAGGATGAGACTCTGGTAAACAAGGTCAAGCTGGCCGCTCTTGTCGGTAAAAAAGCCGGCAAAAAATTCCCTGTCAGGCAACGTTTGGATATCCCTCTCGAAAAGAAACTATACAATAATCAAAATCGGCCTCTGACAGCCCGTTCGAAAGTGGTTGTCATCGGCAGCTCTACCGGAGGGCCGGGCGCATTATATGAAGTCGTTCCGCATATCCCGGCCGATATTCCGGCGGGAATCATCATCGTTCAACACATGCCGGCTAACTTTACCCGGAGCCTGGCAACCAGGCTGAACGACATCTCGAAAATACGGGTCAAGGAAGCCGAACCCGGAGACATTATTTGCGAAGGGCAGGCGTATATCGCGCCCGGGAATTATCACATGACCGTCACCAAAGGAGACCGGATTCAGACGAATCAGCAACCACCGGTCATGGGGCTGAGGCCGGCTGCGAACATAACCATGGAATCCGTTGCCGCTCAATATGGCGCAGCCACAGTCGGAGTCGTTCTCACCGGTATGGGGTCAGACGGGACCGAAGGAGCCAGATACATCAAGAGAGTCGGCGGAACGACAGCCGTTCAGAATGAAGAGACCTGCGTTATTTACGGGATGCCGAAAAGCGTTGTCGATGCCGGGTACGCTGACAGAATTGTCCCTCTTCAAAAAATGGCGGAAGAAATAGTAGCGATGTGCAATCAGTAAGCAATTGTTCCGGAGGTAATTGATTGGACGACGAAAGTTATTCCTATCTAAAAAAGAAAATATTGAAGTTGACCCTCATCAATCTCGATGACTATAAAGATAAACAGATGAGAAGGCGCCTGACAACCTATGTTGGCAATTCAGGTATCCAGAGTGTGGCCGAGTTCTGCAGTAAACTCGAGGACGATAAAGCTTACCTGAGAAAATTGCTTGACTTTCTGACTATTAACGTTTCGGAATTTTTCCGCGATATCCACCTGTTCAACAAACTTGAGTCCGTCGTTCTTCCCGACCTCATAAAAAACAACCGGGACTTAAAAATCTGGAGCGCCGGCTGTTCGAGGGGACAGGAACCATATACGATAGCCATGATGCTGGAGTCACAGATTCCGAAAGTTCACTACCGGATACTGGCTACGGATATTGACGAAGGAGCCTTGCGGTATGCCCGGGCGGGTGGTCCCTACACGAAAGAAGATATCAGGAATATTCCTGAAAAATTCATCAACCGGCATATCACAAAGAAAGACGACAAGTTTGTGGTGAAACCAGGCTTACAGGAACGCATCGAGTTTCAACAGCAAAATCTCCTGCGCGACCGGTTCGAGGTAAACTTCGACCTGATTATTTGCCGTAATGTTACGATATACTTTACCGAAGAAGCGAAACATGCCCTGAACATCAAGTTTCATCAGTCGCTGAAAGATAACGGCACGCTCTTTATCGGTGGTACGGAAGTTATGCTCGATGCCCAGAAAATCGGTTTTTCCAGTATCGGAGCCTGTTTCTACCGAAAACAGCCCGGAGCGAAAATTGAAAAAGCTACTCCTGTAATGAAAGTACCCGTAAATGCATGATGAAAGGAACAGCTCATGCGAAGGATTTCCATGCAGTATGCCCATCCCGGACTGGAATTGAGCGCCGACATATACGACAGTTTCGGTAACAAAATTATGTCAAAAGGTACCAGGCTGACCTATGATAACGTCTCGATTCTCGGACAGATGGGCGGGGGCGAGATATTTTTCGAAGACAGGAGGGTCGATGATGTTCCGGTAACGCCATTGATGCCGGAACGGCTCGAAGGCGAAGCCGCCAGCAGATTGCGCTCTTTCATCGATACGAGCCGCGACGTCGCATTGTTCAATTCCAGCCTTACCGTTATCGATACCGGCCCGATTGAAAAAATGGTATACAGCATGGTCGGGCAGCTCTATCCGGTAGTGATTGGCGAGGTGAATGCAATCGGCTGCTTTTCTCTCAAGGATTATGATTTCGTTCATCCGGTACAGGTTACCGGGTTAGCGCTCCTGATGGGGAGAAAGCTGGGCATGAAAGAACCCGATTTACTGAAACTCGGGATTGCGTCGATGATACAGAACGTCGGGTATGTTGCTCTACCCGCGGGAATGTTGAGCGAACCCGATATCCTGGATACGATGGCGAAACACGAGGTACAGCAGCACTGCCAGTACGGGTATCAGATATTGAAGGACCATGCGAAACTCGATCCGGCTGTTTCGACCGCCGTCATGCATCATCATGAATACTGGAATGGCGAAGGGTATCCTCACGGGTTAAAGGGAGAAGCTATTTCGGTTTTTTCGCGAATTATCTCGATTTCTGACGTATACTATGCACTCGTCTCGAGAAGGCCGTACCGGCAGTGTTTCCTCCCCCATGAAGCCGTCGAGTTTATTATGGCTTTCAGCGGAGAGATGTTCCAGCCGGAACTGGTTCAACTTTTTACGAAGCTGGTACCTCTTTACCCGACCGGGGTTATGGTCAATTTGAACACCGGCGAGCGGGGAATAGTGTCAAACGCAAACCTTGGGTTTGTCGGCAGACCGATAATCCGGATTTGCTACGATAAAACGATGAGTGAATTGAAACATCCGTATGACCTGAATCTTACCGAGAGCCAGCATATGCACCGGCTTGTTATGGATGTCGTTGAGTATTAACGTACTCATCTATCTGGGAAAGGAACAATGGGGGCAGACAGGGATACCTGCCGAAGGCGAAAATGAGTGACGCAGGCAATATTTTACCTCAGGCAGAAATAGATGCACTATTCAAGCAGGCTACGGGGAGAAGCCTTTCGCCTCCTCCGGAAGTTGCCGCTGCTAAAATGGTCGTTACTAAAGAAGAGCAGGTAACCCAGAAGGCGGCACCTCCGAAACCGGTGACGAAAGCTCAGGAAGTTATACCACCTCCTCCGCCCCCGGTTTCCGTAAAACCGATTGCCTCGGCAGAAATTGCCGCGGTCAATAAAGTGCTTGACCAGTTGACGACGACGATGGAATCCCTTACCAGGAGAATAGAAGCAATCGAGAAGAATATCGGCAGCCTCAGTAACGAAAAGAGGGATTATCCGGATTATTCGTCAACTATCAACAGCCTTGCCGCTAAAGTCAGCAATGAATCCCTCACCGTCCGGCAACTTGATAAGCAACTGGCAACACTGAAGAAACAACTGAAAGGGACCCCCGGATTTGCTGCCCGCGACCAGTTTACCTGCAGCACTTGCGGCGCGCACGGATACCTGGCGGTCCCGATGAAATGCAGTAATTGCGGTACGGAAGGGTGGTGGGGATGGTACCCTGAAAAATGATATCCCCGGCTATCAGTCAAATGAAAAAGTTGAAAAAATTTGTTACGATAATCACCAAGCTGATGCTGGTGCTGGCAATAATTCCGGCTTTTCCGGGAGTTTCCGTGAAAGCCGAGGGAAACATATTGACCTCGCATCCGGTTCGAGGCATGGTCGGAACAATCGTCGAGATTGAAGGAGTCTGTTTTACGCCGTCAGTCCTTTGCGGAATAACCTCGAATGTCACCAGAATATCCCAGGTCGATATTTACTTTCCAGACAAAAATACCCTGTATAAAACCGAGGTAATCGATACCTGGGGCAAGCTTAATACGACGGTTGTCATCGACGAAATGCCCGCCGGGACGTACCAGATATGGGTACATGATGGAACCGCCGGGCCATTCGCCTGGGCGTCGGTTCCTTTTACCGTCGAACCGAAGATAGAATTAAGCCGGCGATCCGGTTATGTCGGAGATACTATTACCATATCCGGTAACGGGTTCGCGCCGCTGTCTTCGATTCCCCTTTATTTCGGGAACAGGAGTATCGATACTTTTTATTCGGATGAAAAAGGTAGTTTTTCTAACCGGACATTCTCTGTCCCTGATAGTGTTAACGACGAGTACGAAATCAAAGCGGTCGACAGAAGAGGGAATGAAGCTTTCGTCACGTTTACCTCGCAGCGGCAAAAACTTGTCATATTTCCCAACGCCGGCAGCCCGGGCACAGATATTAATCTCATTGGTACCGGCTTCGTTCCGGATAAAACCATCACCTTTAAAATGTACAATGCCGGCACTATCGTCCCGGAACTGACGACTAATCCCGAGACCGTGAAAACCGACGACTGGGGGAGTTTTGACGCCTGTCTCAGGATTCCTGCCTGCACCAGTAATACGTACATTATCGAGGCGTATGATGGCGATGCCCGGTCGGGAACGACCCTCATCGTTTCAAGTTCGGGTGTTTTCGACCGGAACATCGGGTTTATCAGCAGTAATGTTACCTTCTCAGGGAATGGTTTTCTTCCTTACCGATATACCGTTGCCTATTTCGATGGTATACCTCTGGCAGAAGCGAAAGCCGACCAGCACGGTGGCAGTTCTATTTCTTTCGTGATTCCTCCCTGTGTGCCGGGAGAGCATGTCGTATCTGTTACCGATGGTGTCTCTACGTATTCTTATGATTTCATTGTATTGCCGAAAGCCAAGGCAGAGATTAACCGGACTATTGCTGAAGTCGGGAGTGAAATTGTTGTGTCCGGGAGCGGGTTTATTGCGAACAAGGTGGTGATGATTTCTCTCGATGGAGACTCGGTAACGGAAATTCCGGTCGGTGCCGACGAGTCATTTACGACCAGTTTTCCTGTTCCGGCATGCGCTGCGGGAGTTAAAGTCATTTCGGTCACCGATGGTATTAACCGCGTTGAACTGACACTCAGTGTCGAATCGCAGGTACTGCCTCCGGTTACGCCGGTTACCCATGATAAACAGAGCAGTATCGGTACGAATATTATCCTTGCCTGGGAACCCTTGCCGGATTTCAGCGATATCACGTACCATGTTCAGATAGCGAATGAACCGTCTTTCAGTCCTGATTCCATCATGATGCAGAAGGCGGGGATTTCAGAAATTCAGTATATTTTCAACATGGAATCGGCGATTCAATCCGGTGTTTCTACCGGTTCGTTTTTCTGGCGTATCAGGGCCGAGAACACTGCCGGAGTTGCCGGTGACTGGTCGAAAACAAGGGAGTTCGTCATTGCGATTCCTGAAATCATCGAAGCGGGCAGTAACAATTTCCTGACGTCATACGGGCTTCTCTTCGAACTGGGAGTGCTGGTACTCCTCCTCCTTTACTGGTATATCAGGAAAAAGAGGAAAGCAGCGAAGGTTTCGGTCAGTCTGGAACCATAACACCTTGAACTGAGGTTTGAGAGCATCCGGTTGTTGTGGAATGAGATTGCTCTGCGGTCAAATCCGGGAAAAACGGATTACAGAAGATACAGGAAATCGAACAGCGAGAACTCCATTCCTATCAGGGTAAACAGGGTACCGATGACCAGGTAAGGACCGTACGGCATACTGTCTTTCCTGTTTTTCTTCCTTGAAGCCAGGAAGAATATAGCTGCCAGCCCTCCGAAAAATACCCCGCTGACGAGGGCGATAATCGATTCGGGAAAGCCGACCATCAGTCCCATCAGCAACCCCAGTTTGACATCCCCCATGCCCATATTTTTCAACAGCAGGGCAACGATAAGAAAAAATATCGCGGTGCTGAATCCTCCGATAAGAGCGCTCAGTATACTGACTTCATCCGAATATATGTTAAGCAGAAGAGCACTGATGATAGCCGGATAGACGATTTTGTTCGGGATAATACCTCTTTTAAAATCGATAAAGCCCAGCCATGCCAGCACTCCGGAAAACAGGGTAACTTTAACTGTCTCAAACATCGTTTTACCTTCGAATACACTTTCTGATATTCTCTACTTCTTCAAGCAGGCTATAGATATCAATCGGGTCAAGCTTTGCGGCAAAGAGACTCACTTCACTCTCTTCGCCGACATCGTCGGTGAACATGCTGAAAATATCGCTCCCTGAGCGGGATTTTTCCTGGACGACTTCCACAGGAATAATCGGAGATTCTTCAGGCTCGCTTGCTTCTTCGGTATCTTGCTCCATGCTCAACAATAACTCACCGGCATCTTCCTGAAATTCACCGTATTCCGCCATTTCCATCTCGCCTGAGCCTGAGTTTTCATTCGGAGACAGGTCCACGGAAGCAACCATTGCCGGCTCAATCGGGATAATAGCTTCGGCTTCAAGAGAGACAGGTTCCGGTACCGGCAAGGTTTTTGTTTCCTTTTTCTTTTCCCCTTCGTTTCCGGTACTTTTGACTTTCCTTTCTTTTTTCTCTATCTCAGGTTTCGGTACAGAGCGTACTTTCGCCAGAATACTCCTTTTTAATTTCCAGAAAGGGGACTTTTCCGGGTCTATAACAGACTCGTCCGAGGTCCCGGTTTTCGCCGGTTCCTTTTTTGTTGTATTGGTTTTCTCCCCTTCATGATTCGATGTACCTTTCGATCCGCTCCGAAATACGAACCAGGCGACAATTGCTATCAGTACCGCGCCTGAGATTAAGAACATCGGATTATTCGTCAATACGCTTATATTCATGTAGTACCTTACCTCCTTACGCCATGCCACTGAAAAGCATCGCTACGACCGGCGGAACCGCAATCAGGGCCAAACCTGAGACGAATGCGGTTATTGCCAGGTAGTATGCCAGGCAATACATATGCCCGCCGTTTATCGAGTACGTCGACCAGGCGTTCGAAATTGCCAGAACGATGATGATAACGATGACCATGAAATACAAAAGACCGAGTTCGCCCCCGTTGTCCGCGAACGACATAATCGCCGGCATGCCTATTCCTGCCGCGGTGCCTCCTTCCATATCCGGAGCGATTTCCTTCAACAGGTTCGTAAACGTCATTAGAATCTGAAAAATGAAAATCAGCAGACAGGATAGTACTGCGTGCATTGCCATGACAAGCCACATGAAGCCGGCCCCAATCATGTTCCTTTTTGCCCTGAGCAGCGAAATTTTCATAGCGAAATTGCTGGCGTCATTACTGACCTTCTGGGGTTCTCCTCCGATAGCCACCGCGTCCCAGAAAATCCTGACACTCCGGTTTACCTGCTCTGAACCTGTCTCGCACACAAATCTCGTCCAGCACATATTCGGGTCGATACGGGCTGACAGCCTCTTGTGAAGCAGGGCGACATCGTCTTTCAGAATACCTAACGAACGAAAATCGAGCCTGGCCATCGCTTCGTTGACCGTGCTTCCGATTGCCTGGCTTACCCCACCAAGCGAACGTAAAAAGCCGGCGATATCGATATCCCTTTTATTGATTTTATTGTCATCCATTTTACTTATCAGTCCCAGCGGCAGCAGGAATAACCCGACGCAAATCAGGATTAACCCGAGGTCGATTCCCATGACAAACAACAGGGAGATAACCATGACACCGATACCGAGGGAGGGTTTGCTGATATTTTTTGCCAGGTGCTGCTCCTTCGATTTTACCGGCAGTGTATGCACCTTGTTTTCTTTTGGTGTCGACCGGTAGATAAACCAGGCGCCGGCAATGGTAATCAGCATTGTCAGTACCGAGAGGAGGACGATGAACTGCGATGTGGCGTTGCCAATCATCAGGGTGACAACCGCCATGACGGTAACGATGGCCGAAGTCATTATCAGGGCGACGTACGCGTCGCTCCATTTCGTTAACGAGTCGAGTTGCCTCTCGTATTGATTACCGTAGGATTCGGAGACGACCATTGACTCCCGTTCGAGAAAGCTGGCGATATCTTCTCCGGATGATAAAGCCCCCGATAACCGCAGCAGCAGTTCTTTAACTTCAGGTTTATCGGTAGACTGTCCGACGATATTGCACGCTTCCGAGTAATCATGGTTGAATGCCTTGGCAACGAAGTCTACCTGCTTGAAGTACTTCGCTGATGTGTACGGCAGGCTGGAAGCGTGAGTGAACAGCCCGCTTCGGGAAATCCCGGACGTGGCGATGGCCGCCATATATGAAAGCTGACAGAAGAAATCCATATCCGATAATGATTCGTCAATTTTCTTTTTTTCCGAATCTTTATCGGCTAATTCGAGTCCTTTCTTTTTCAGCCAGAATTTCAGTAAACCCATGATTAAAAATATCCCTCTTTTTGTGCTTTTGCCAGGACTTCAAGCACTTCGTAAAAATTCGTAATTCCTTCTTCACGATGAAGCTTTTCGAGAATCTTGGTACGCCGATCGATTTCAGAGTAAATCCTTTGCTTTTTCCGGCTTGGAATGCCCATTTTAGGAGCGATGACGTTTTCAAGAATGTAACTCGTCATGTATCCGGTAAAACTAAACGTGTCGGTCGATTCATCCCAGTGAAAAGCTTCGACAAAGGTGAAGGAATCATACACCGGGTCGTAACCGACGATTTCATTGATACTGGTTATTCGTCTTCCTGTTTTTCCCGTAGGAAGCTTGACCATACTCGTCAGGACGACTACTTTCAGGTTATCGATATACGATTTCGGGACAAGAATCGGGTCTCCGGTGATGCGTTGAATCAGTTTTTCGACCGAAGCGGCGTGAAAGGTGGCCATGACAGAATGTCCTGTCTGCATCGCCTGGAAAGCGACGTTGCCTTCGACGCCCCGGATTTCTCCGACGATAATCTCGTCAGGGCGTTGCCGAAGGGCGGCTTTCAGTAAATCGAACATAGTTATTGCTCCGCCGGCATCTTCCGCTTTCGTTGTTTGCACGACCTCGCGAACCCAGTTGGGATGAGGTACCTGCAACTCGGGAGTGTCTTCGATGGTGACAATCTTAGCCAGCGGATGGATGAAGGTCGTCAGGGCATTGAGGAGCGTGGTTTTTCCCGAAGCTGTTTCTCCCGAGACGAACAAGCTGTTTCCATGGCCGATTACCAGCGAAAGATAGGAAAGCATCTGATAAGTAATTGATTTAAAGTCGACAAGCTCGAATATCGATACGGGAACGCCTGCAAATTTACGAATAGTGAAGTTGGAGCCTCTCTTCGAGATGTCTTTTCCGTAAACGATATTGATTCTCGAACCATCCGGCAGGGTGGCGTCACAAATCGGAGCGCGGAACGTCACCGGCTTTCTAATCTGTTCGGAGAGCCACATAACGAATTTATCAAGCTCATCGGATGTGGTGAAGGTGACAGCGGACTTGATTCCTTTGAATATTTTATGCTCAACGAATATCTGCCCTGTGCCGGAGCAACTGATATCTTCGATGTATGAATCGCTTATCAGTGAGTCGATAGCTCCCAGTCCGACTTTTTCCCGTAAAAATATGTATCTGATTGCTTCCATCTGGGCGCGGGTTACTTTCAGGGGCTTAACCTGGTCCTGGATGGAACCGAATATTTTTTTTAAAGAATCCAGTAAATTTGATTCGGTTTTCGTATCGTCAACCGTGATTACTTTATCGAGGTACTGAAGCATCTCTTCTTCACGGGTTAATGCCTTGTCTGTTTCCGGCAGGTTACTCCTTAACTCGAGCAGTTTCGTTTCAACTTCCTCAACGAGTTTGTCTACATTTGTGATAAGGGTTGGTTCTATCGGTATGTAACTGTGACGATAGTCGGCAGGATTCGCCAGAATATGGACGAATACGCCCTTTTTCGTAGTTGGGTAGATGTAGTTCGGACTTTTATCGTCTCCCAGGTTTCGCGAGAGTGTCGGACAGTACTTCGGCATGCCTTTTTCTTCGACAGGGAGGATATGCAAATATTCAAGCAGATGAGGGTTTTCCTCGATTGCTGTCTTGAAGTCATCCGACAGCTTCCTGTAGAAATCGGTTTTCTTCAGGTTATCAGCGCTTTCTATCTCGTTAGCCGGTGAAAATGGCAAGGTAACTGTTGACATAATTGTTAATCCTGCTAAAACAATCCTTCTCTTTTTGCTTTCGAAAGGACTTCCAGGATTTCGTAGAATCCCGTAATCCCTTCCTGCTGGTGTAAACGGGCAAGTATTTTTGCTCGTTTATCTACTTCCTTGTAGATAAGTTGTTTTTTGCTGCCGGGTATTCCCATCATCGGGGCTACTTTATGCTCCAGTATGTAACTGGTCATATTTCCCGTGAAGGTAAAAGTGTCGACTTCCGGGTCCCAGTGAAAGCTTTCGATGATGTTGAACGATTCACTCGAAGAATCATAGCCGGATATTTCGCAAATATCGGTAATCCGGCGGCCCATCTTTCCGTTCGGCAGCCTGACCGAACTCATCAGGATAGCAATATTTAGGTTGTCGATGTATGTTTTCGGAACTGATATGGGGTTGCTTGTCAACCGCTGGATTAGCTTTTCGACCGAAGCGGCGTGAAATGTTGCCATGACTGCATGCCCGGTCTGCATTGCCTGGAACGCGATGTTTCCTTCCGGGCCTCTGATTTCTCCTACCATTATCATATTCGGGCGCTGCCGCAGGGCGGCTCTCAGTAAATCGAACATGCCGACTGCTCCGCTGGTATCTCCGGCTTTAGTCGTCTGGACGACCTCTCTCACCCAGTTATCATGAGGAACCTGTAATTCAGGAGTATCTTCGATGGTGATAATTTTATCCATCGGGCCGATAAAGGTAGTTAAGGCGTTCAGCATGGCTGTTTTCCCTGAGGCTGATTCGCCGGCGACGAATATATTCATGCCGTTGGCAACCATCAGGGACAGATATGCTAACATCTGGTAGTTAATCGTTTTAAATTCCACAAGGTCGAATATGGAAAGCGGTACCCCGCTGAATTTCCTGATACTGAAATTGGAACCGCGCTTCGATACGTCTCTGCCGTAAACGATGTTGATTCGGGAGCCATCCGGCAACGTCGCGTCAGCGATAGGGTTCTTATAGGTCACCGGTTTCTGAATCTGTTCGGCCAGCCTGAGAACAAACTGGTCCAGTTCGTCCAGTTCAGTGAAGGTAATGGTAGACTTTAAAGCTTTGAATATCTTGTGCTCTATATATACTACCCCGATACCGGAACAGCTTATATCTTCGATATAGGGGTCGTTAATCAGCGCCTGGAGGACGCCAAGGCCGACTTTATCCCGAATGAACAGGTACTTTACCTTATCGAGTTGGCGTTTGGTCAGGTGGACTTTCTCAATTGTCTTTTTGTTCTGGTGAAGGCGTTTCCTTAATTGGATGAACGGGTTGTCTTCCTTCATCGCCTCCAGGGACGTTACCTTTTCGATATATCCCAGGAGTTGCATCTCTCGGTCGCCTTCCACGTTGAATGATGGAAGAACATCCACATGCTTGATACAGGCGTCTTCGACCCTTTGCATGAGCGGTTCGATTGCCGAGTCAACCAGGTTCGGTTCAATCTGGATATAGTTGTTACGGCTGTCCTTGAAATCAACCATGATGTGAGTGAAAACGCCGCCGCCGACCGGATAGATGATGTTCGGCTCTTTCAAATCTGACATTCCCTTGTTCAGTTCCGGACAAAAATCAGGAATGCCGGTTTGAGAAACCGGCAGCATATTCAGGTATTCGAGCAGGTGAGGGTTAATATCCACCACATTTCTGAAAGCTTCCGGCAATTTGCGGTAAAGCTCGCCCGAATATAAATCCTCTTCTTTGGGAATGTTTTTTTCTATGGTAAACGGAAAGGTGAATGAAGCCATTCCGCACGTCTCCCGAAAGTTAGTATTTGCACGATTATGCCTTCGCCCTGGACATCGGCATGATTTTCATACCAATCTCCGGTTCGACATCGAAGCTAAGAATGTTGCCCGTGCTTTGTACGGCTCCCCGGATTTTCGATACTTCGAGGGTTTTTACCAGTTTATCGCCGACCTTTTCTATCATCAGATGAAAATGGGCATCGCAAACCGAACGAATTCTGATTAAGTAATCCTGCTCAAAAGCATAGGTATGAGTAACGTTCACGACGGTTTTTCCTTTGTCACACAGGCTTTTACAGTTTTCCAGGTAATTCAGGGTCTCATCGCCCTTTGTTTTCGAGACAATCGGTGTTAATGAGTCGACAATGAAAAGGTCGTAGTCTTTATCCTTCTGCATGGTCGAGATGATGGTATCGAATGTTGATGCCGCGGTACCTTTAACCAGCGAGGTTCTCATCGGGTATATCCGGCACCATCCGAGAAGGAGGTGATCGATTATTTCAAGTCCCAGACTGCGCATCTGAGGGACAAGGCTTTTCACCGTATTCTCCGTCGTGAAAACACATACTTTAAAGTCGTTATGGAGTGATCCCCAGATTATCTGCTGACTGAATACTGATTTTCCGGCGTCCGATTGACCTTCGATGAGCACAAGAGAGCCGACCGGAACCCCGCCGCCGAGTTTTTTATCGATTTCGGGGTGCCCTGTCGAAATCGTTGCTTTTTTTACTTCCTCTGCATCATCATCATACAGATTGCCGGCCATTTAACACCCTCCGTAAAATCAAGGTCGGTACAGGTGGCACTGTGAAACAACACCGTTGAATGTCGATACTGTAACCAGACTGTACGTACTCCGGGGTATTTCAGCTCCCGGGTTTACTAACAGTTTCGCGGATTCACCCGGGTTCAGGATAGCAGAATCGAATACTTCGGAGACGGTAATGTTCTCGGTGAGGTAGATACTTTCCAGCGTCCACTGTCCGCCAGCAGGTTCTGAATTTTCCGTGTAATCCAGATAGTCAATCTCACCGCTCTGGTATCGAATAAATATGTCCCAGTCAGAGAAATTGCCCAGGTTAATGTGTCCGTCATTACTGACAAACAGTTCGACGGTTCCACCCTCATAATTCTGAGGAACCGTTACGGAAATATCGGTTCGCCTTCGGATGTCCGATTCTTTTTCAATGGTTTTCAATGAATCGGTTATCGAGCTGAAGGAAGTAAAAGAGGTCAGCATCATGGTTACCGAAGAAATGATTATCAGAGCCAGGGAGACAATGGATATCAGTGCTGTTTCCATTATCAGTCCACCGTATAGAAAAGCTCATCATAGACACCATTCGGAAGAACTACTTTTACAAGGTACGTGCCTGCCGAGAGCGCTTCTTCCGGATGAATGGTAAGTTTCGCGGTTACAGAAGTTGTCCACCTGGTGTTGCCGCCTTCCAGTTCATATTCCCACCAGGGAGCAACTCCACTGTCGTAACTGACCCGGTAGAAATTATCCGTCGGACCGAAAAATACGTCAGTATAGTCGACGGCAACGACTTCCGATGTCCCGATATTTTTAACCCATATCTGAATATCTGTCCCGTTATCACCGACTTGAATTACCTCTATTCGGCTTTCGATGCGGTCGCTTACTTTAACGCTGGTGTTTGAAATCGCGTTGGTACTGGTGGTAATAGCCGGATAAAATCCATTGAAGACCGCCAGTGATGATATGACTCCGCCGATAATCAATAGTACGGTCACGATTGCTTTATCTATTGTCGTACTCCTGGAATAGAATCAGGAAAAATAACATGGCGATTTCCATCTTGTTATCGCCCATCAGCAGTTTATTCAACTCTACCAGGACGGCGAGATAATCACGTGTCGAGGCGTTAATGTTTTTATTTTCTTCAGATGGATGTATAAATTTAACCAGGATATTGATGAGATCGCTGTTTACATAACCCATCGTCTCCGTAATATCCAGGATTGTTTTCGTTCTTTGAGGTCCCAGGCGGTTGACCGATGATTCGACCCACCGGGACAATTTATCTATTGTTTCAAGATTAAGGTTATTGGTATCAATGGTAATAGCGGCTTCCTTCTGGGGATATTGAGTTTCGATTTTCGTTTCAGGATGCCATACCATTTTTTCCTCCTTGATATCCGGTGACTTCTCCATACCAACGCCGGGATTGGCAACAAAGCTCGGGGCACTATCTTCAAATAAATCTTCAATTGAAAAATCATCGGTTGGCAACTCGTCGTTTGCCATGAATGAGGGTAGCTCTACTTCTGCATTATTAGGTATAGTGGTTTCCGGTTTGTCCTCAGCCGGTGTAATTTCGGGTAAGGGTTGCTTGTCTTCGATATCCGTCGGTCTTTCCGCCGGGGAGTCCGGAACGATAACACTAACCGGAGATGTTGCCTGATTCAGGATAGGGGTCGGGTTAAACGGGTTGATGTTATTGAGAAAGCTCTCTCTGAGGTCGAGTAACACAGCCTGAACTTCGTTCTTCAGTATCTTAATCTCGTCTTCAAGTTGGGTTACTTTATCATTGAGTTCCATCGAACCGTCTCCGTAATCCTTGTCCTGGTGGCCCTGTCAGGACAGAGCCACCAGGATGTAGCACAATCTGTTCCGGACGGTATTTAATAGAGATTAAAATAATCGTCCAGGTAGCCAGGCATTGTTCGCTGTACCTGCAGGGTGGCGCCGGAGGGGGGAACAATCTGAATCGCACACCAATCGTTGGCGTTGATTTCAGCACTGGCCGGGATGGTGACGACCATCTGCCAGATTTCGTCCGCTTCAATCATATCGGTTGCCCCTCTTTCGGTACTTCCCGTCAATTTCGCGAGGGTAAAGTCATCAGTATCTAACTGTTCAGTATAACTCGCGTCCATGTAGGTAAGAGTAATCGCCGAACTGTCAACCTTTTCATCTGTAATAGCCATTCCGAGGTTGATAGTCATGGTGGTCAGTTCGAGGTTATCGGAACTATAACCAATCACAGCTCCCTTTACTTCGAGGGATGACTGCGCTGATTTAAGCCCGGAGTAAACTGTTTCTTTACCTTTTTCTGCTGAGAAAATACCAGCCGAGAGGACGCTGTAGGCCAGTACTGAAGCTACCGTAACGAAAGCAATCAGAATAATTGCTGTCTCCAGTCCGGTCATACCTCTCTGGCCGATGTGCAGGCGTTTTACAGCCTTGATAAATTTCTGGTACATTTTGTCCTCCTTTTCTCTGTTATTACACAATTTTATTTAAGATCCATTTTCGGTCGTAACTGTCCGGGAAGTGTTCGCTTTACGGTAAGAGCGGCACCAGTGGGAGGCAGGAGTTCGACGGTGAATGAATCATAGGCTCCCGCGGAAACACCTGCCGGTAATGACACCTTTACAACATGTAACTCATCGCCTTCGAGCATTATCGCCGTGCCTCTCTCAGTACAACCGGGAGCTACCTGGTAGGTCCATTTTGAAGATGTCGAATTCCAGCTGGCCCAGGCTGCCATTTCCAGGTTATTCATGGCTGTTGAATCATAGAAGTTGAAGACAATTGCTTCCATGTCCACCGGATCGGTAGGGACGGTGAGACCTACGAGGAATTCCACATAGTCGAGTGTAGTATTATCCGAGGAACTGCCAATGACCGTTCCATGTACTTCCATTGAAGAAGCAGCCGATTTTAAACCGCTATAAACTGTTTCCTTACCCTTTTCTGCCGAGAAAATACCAGCCGAGAGAACACTATAAGCCAGTACCGAGGCGACCGTGACAAAAGCAATCAGGATGATTGCAGTTTCCAGGCCGGTCATGCCTTTCTGGCTGAGATGAAGACTCTTTAAAGTCTTGACAAATTTCTGGTACATTTTTCCCTCCTTTTATTTAAAATATTATTGACCTCTAAATAGGGGAACCTGTCACATTATCACACCTCCTAATCCCACTCAGTAGCGTGATATCCTGGCTTTAAGATTATGCGAATATCACAGTTGTCAGCGTCATAAGACTGGGATTTATATTCATTTGTTAATTCTATTTTTCAGTTGAACGCTTTACATTCATTTTTACATACGCCCCTGTAGCCGGTAAGGTCTAACGGGGTATAAAGAGCGAGCTGTTATATGCTCCATTTCCATGCCTGTTTAGTATCTTCAATCCAGCCTCCGGGGGTCATCCGACTGACCGTCGAGGCTCAACTAAGCGAAAACGCCCGGATTTCAGATTCGGGTTACGGCTTTTAACTTTCCCGGGAGAAAAGTACGTTTACCATATTTTTATAAATCGACACCGCATATTTATGACGTGAACTGCTTTCTTCTTATATTTTTATAAAATGGGGAGAAGGCTTTTTATGACATTGAGCCTTTAGTGGTACCTGCTGAACCTTATTATGAGATTAGTTACCTGCTTTCAATCAGGCTGTCTCCGCCTCAATGTCCAATTACCCCGGAGTTCGATACAATATAGAACCGGATATGCGGTACCGTTGTTAGTCCGTGCCAAACGAAAGAGAAGGAGACCACGATGTACGTGTTCTCCTTCTCCAAGGTATAGTGTTAACGAATTATCGGGGCGGATTAATTTAAATCCATAACATAACCCAGGGTTCCGGGAAGCGTCCGCTTCAAGGTTATCGTCGCCCCGGTCGGCGGTACGCACTGTATAGTGAAGGCATCGTAATTCTCAACGTTGGCGCTATCAGGTAATTCAATGATTACCAGATGTA
>CAZOGR010000016.1:0-17391 GCA_964579355.1 uncultured Dehalococcoidales bacterium
TCACCGAAGTTAATGAAAGGGGCTATAGTCGGAATCGACGTTACAAATCCGCTGGCAAGCGTCATCATTTTTCAGTATAACCCGACTAAAATGACCAGGACGCTGGAGGTAAAAACTGCCGGTTCAGGTGCTGCTTCGGAAGTGACAAGGGTTGCCGGCGCTCCGGAGGAGACCATCCAGCTCGATATAGAGATAGACGCTACCGACCAGCTTGAAAGAGCCGAAGCGAACGCTGTCAGCATGGGAATCTATCCGCAGCTTTCGTCAATGGAAATGCTCCTCTATCCGAAGACGACCGATGTTATTACCAATACCGTTTTGATGGCTGCCGGTGCGATGGAGATTATCCCTCCGGAAGCCCCTCTGGTTCTGTTTATCTGGGGGCCGAAGAGGGTAGTACCTGTCAAATTAATACGGTTTACCATCAACGAAGAATCGTATGATACCCGGCTGAACCCGATTACCGCTAAAGTCACTCTGGAAATGCGGGTGCTTAACTATAATGACTTCCCGCTTACCCATCCCGGCTATTCTGCTTTTATGGCCCACCAGGTGGCAAAGGAAACGATGGCTGTAATCGGCAGCGCCGGGAATATCGGTTCTCTCGGAGCGAACATTGGTCTTTAAAGGAGTTTGGCATGTTTGAAAAAAACAGTCGCTACTATAACCTGGAAACGGCAACCTATACCTCAAGTGATGGAAAACAGATTGCCTACAAGAGGCGCCGTTTCCTCCCGAAGAGCGCTGACATGGCTTTGTTGACCAGGTCCAGGGTGGAGCAGAGCGACCGCCCGGACCTGGTTGCCGGCCGGACTATCGGCGACCCGGAGCAGTTCTGGAGAATCGGTGATGCTAACGATGCAATGGACCCGGATGAACTGGTCGAAAAACCGGGTACATGGTTGAAAGTGCCTCTCCCTCAGACGGAGGAACCGCGTTGAGCCTTTCGAGTGTCTATCTCAATCTGCTAATCGGACCTGCGGTACCGGTGCCGGTATCGTCTACGGTGGTGGAAGCGATAGATACTATCGAAGTGACCCACCAGGATGAAGGTCGGTCCGGGTTCCAGATAGTACTGAAAGTGGGGCGTTCAGGTTTGTCCGATATGTTTGATTTCAACCTGATGAAGGAACAGGTCTTCAAACCGTTTAACCGGGTGATAATAAGCGTTGTCTTTAAAGCGATTCCGACAGTGCTGATGGATGGTATCATCACTCACCAGCAGCTCGCTCCCGGTAACGAACCCGGAGCTTCCCGGTTGACTGTCACCGGCGAGGATGTCAGCGTGATGATGGACCTGGAAGAGAAAGATGCGGAGCATCCGGCCCAGGACGAGACGACGATAGCGAACATGATAATAATGAGCTATGCCCGGTACGGACTGACCCCGAAGGTACTATCGCCGCCGACGCTGGACACGCCGGTACCCACCGAGAGGACCCCGGTCCAGCAGGGCACCGACCTGCACTATCTGCAGGAAATGGCCGAACGATACGGTTACGTTTTCTATGTTACGCCCGGCCCGGTCTCCGGCCGGAACATGGCTTACTGGGGGCCTCCGGTCCGTGAGGGCGTACCTCAGAAGGCACTTTCGGTAAACATGGGACCGAATACCAATGTGAGAGACATAAACTTTACCTATAACGCTTTGACACCTTCGCGGCAATCCGGCTCGGTACAGGACCGCTCCAGCAACGAGGAAACAACGGTGGAGACATCCGCCAGTACCCGTATTCCGTTATCGAGCCAGCCAGCTATTCAGACCAATCAACCGAACGTCAGGACCAGAAGGTTTCGCAGGAGCGGGCTTACCGCAACGCAAGCATATGCCCAGGCCCAGGGGCTGACCGATTCTTCAACGGATGAAACGGTATCTGCCAGCGGTGAGCTTGATGCTGTGGTATACGGAGATGTTCTACGGCCCAGGGAGCTGGTAGGGGTACGGGGAGCAGGAAATACCTATGACGGGACCTATTACGTGCAGAAGGTTACCCATACGATAAGGAAAAATGATTACAGGCAGCGTTTTATTTTGAACCGTGAGGGCACAGGCGCGCTGACGAATTCGGTAACAATATGACGCAGTATTTCGGAAAGTACCGGGGTAAAGTTGAGAGCAATACCGACCCTAACCAGATGGGGCGTATTCAGGTGAGTGTGCCTTCCGTTTTGGGCCAGGGGCAGCTCAGCTGGGCGATGCCCTGTTCACCTTACGCCGGGCCAGGCGTCGGCTGGTTTGCCGTGCCGCCGGTCGGGGCAAATGTCTGGGTGGAATTCGAGGGGGGTAATACCGATTACCCTGTCTGGAGCGGGTGTTTCTGGGGGGACGGCGAATGTCCGGCTTCACCGGCAAACGACAGGATGAAGGTATTGAAAACGGACACGACGACAATAACGATAAACGATACCACCGGAGAAATCAAAGTGGAAACGACATCAGGTATGACGATAGATATGAGTTCTTCGGGAATCGAGATAAACAACGGGCAGGGTGCCACGGTCAAACTGAGCGGTCCGAAGGTATCTCTGAACGATTCCGCTCTGGAGGTGATATAGTGCCCGGATATTTACTGGACAACGGAGCGACGGTTATGTGCGCTCATTCGGGGCAGGCCCGGGCGACGATGCCGAGCACACGGGTGAAGGCTAACGGACAACCGATTGTTACCCAGTCCTGTACCTACACCATTGCCGGGTGTCCTTTTACCGTGGGCGTTTCTCCGGTGCCCTGTGTTACCGGGCAGTGGATTACGGCAGCCAGCCGGGTGAAAAGTGATAACGTACCGGTACTATTGCAGGACAGCCAGTCGGTTTGCATACCCAACGGGACACCGATGACGATTGTTATCACCCAGACGAGGGTAAAGGGGACATAATGCAGATAGATTATCCAATTCATTACGATAGCCGAGGCGGGACGGCCCGGACGGACGAAAACGAGCATATCCGCGATTTAATCGAACAGGTGCTGTTTACCTCACCTGGTGAGAGGGTAAACCTTCCGACCTTCGGATGCGGGCTGATGCAGCTTGTTTTCGCGCCGATTAACGACGAACTGGCGACAGCCACCCGGTACCTTGTACAGGGCGCACTTCAGCAGTGGCTTGGAGAAATAATTGAACCGGAAGAAGTTACCGTAACCAGCGAAGAATCCACCATCAACGTGATAGTGAAATATAAAATCCGGCAGACCCGGGAAAGCAGAGAAGAGGAATTCTCACGCGAGGTCTAGATGGAAATACAATATCGGTGTAACTATCCGAAACGCCTGGCAACAGTTAAAAACCTGCTGACTTTGAATGCCATCGATTATATCGAGGTGCTCGATAATCTGGCGCCTTCGCAATCGCTGAGGCAGCGGATATTGTTCGTACACTGCGTGAAAGCCATCAGCGGAATAACAATAAACAACGTGAGAATCGAAGGCGGAGTACGCCGGGCGGTGAAACCAATCAGGGTCTCCGTGGCCGCTGATATGACAGACAGCCTTAATGACCAGCCGGCTGACTACCGCACTTCAGTCCTGGATGATGATGCTCCGGCCAGAGTGTTGATAGTAGAGACCGATTCCGCAGGTGACTTCTCTCTGTATAAGCTTAAACTGGTGCAATCCGCCCTGAGCGATGAACCGCCGGATGGGTTCGACCCAGTTCTTTCGGCAATTCAATTCGGTTTTAAAGTCGAGTGCCCGAGTGATTTCGATTGCAAACCGGCCGAAACTTCGATTATTCCGACATATGTTCAACCTCAGATAGACTATCTGGCTAAGGACTACGCCAGTTTCCGCCGTCTGCTGCTCGACAGGCTTTCGACTATTATGCCGGACTGGAAAGAGCGTAATCAGGCGGATACCGGTATCATGCTTGTAGAAGCGCTGGCTTATACCGGCGACTATTTGAGCTACTACCAGGACGCCGTGGCGAATGAGGCTTATCTCGGTACCGCCCGCAAGAGAATCTCGGTGCGCCGCCACGCTAAACTTATCGATTATCCGATGCACGAGGGTTGTAATGCCCGGGTCTGGGTGCAGCTCGAAAGCGGCGCCGGAGATATTTTTATGAAACAGGGCACCCGGTTGATGACCCGGCTTACCGGGTTCGATACCCGCATCGCTCCGAATTCGGCGGAATATGATACGGCAATCAACCGGAAACCGGAAGTATTCGAAACGATGCATCCGGCTATCATAAACGATGCTCAGAACGCAATCAGGTTTTATACCTGGGACAACGAAGACTGCTGTCTGCCGGCAGGCGCAACAAAAGCAACGCTCCTCGATAACCCGGACAACCGATTGAAATTACGCGAAGGCGATGTCTTGATTTTCGAAGAGGTAAGGAGTTCGGAGACCGGACTGACGGCCGATAAAAACCCGGGCCGTCGTCACGCCGTTCGCCTTACCAGGGTTTATCCGGAAGCGGAACCGGTAAAAACAGGTGATACGTACAGGCTCGAAATAAAGAAGGATGGCGGCGTGGAACAGCAGAAGACGGATCTGCTTACCGGCAAGCATATCGTGGAAATGGAATGGGGACAGGAAGACGCTTTACCCTTTGCATTTTGCCTCGAAGAAGTGGTCGACCCGAATTTCGGGACTGAAGAACCACAGCCGGTGAGTGTTGCCCGGGGCAATATCATCCTGGCGGAAAACTGCCTTACCCTGGGTGTTGGGAGGGGGGGTGTGGCGGATGTTCCTGAAGAACTGCCGCCCGTCTATAAGGATAAATACAGGCCGCTTCTAAGCAGGAACGGGATTACTCACAGCGTCCCTTATGATGATACCAGGGCGAGAAAGCTGCCGGCTGCGAAAGCCCTCAAACAGGACCCCAAGCAGGCCGTAGCCAGGGTTACCCTTTATGACGGTCTGAGCGATAAATGGGAAGCCGTGCCCGATTTACTGGAGAGTGACGCGTTCGACAGGAACTTTGTCGTCGAGGTCGAAGAAGACGGTACGGCCAGACTAAGATTCGGTGATGATAATCTCGGACAGGAGCCTGACGAAGGCACAAGGTTCGAAGCTGTCTATTGCATCGGGAACGGGCGGTCAGGGAACGTCGGTGCTGAGACTGTCCTGCATATTGTAAGCAGTGATTCCGGCATAATTTCGGTAAGGAATCCGATGCCGGCAACCGGTGGAATCGATGCCGAATCCATCGAAGAAGTGAAACTCTATGCCCCGCAGGCTTTCCGGACGCAAAAGCGGGCAGTTACTGCTGAAGATTATGCTGCCGTGACGATGCTCCATCCGGATGTGCAAAAGGCTGTGGCGACTCTCCGCTGGACGGGGAGCTGGCACGCGATGTTTATTACCGTTGATCGAAGGGGAGGCAGGGTGGTGGATGATGCTTTCGAGGCTGAACTGGTTGACTTTGTCAATGGTTTCCGCCTGGCCGGTCACGACCTTGAAATCGAACCGCCGGTGTTCGTCCCTCTGGATATCATAATGACGGTCTGCGTTCAGGAGGGTTTTTTCAAAGATAAAGTGAAGCAGGCTTTACTGGAGACTTTCAGCGCGAGGGATCTGCCGGACGGCAGGCGTGGTTTCTTCCACCCGGACAACTTTACCTTCGGACAACCGGTCTATCTCAGCAAAGTTATCAGTACGGCAATGAAGGTGCCGGGGGTGATGTGGGTAGACCTGAGCGGAAAAGAGGATATGTTCCAGCGTTGGGGTGAGGTTTCTCATAATGAAGTGGATAAAGGACAGATTACAATAGGGCGGCTGGAAATTGCCCGGCTGGACAATAACCCGAGCGCTCCTGAAAACGGGAAAATCGAATTTATTATGGGAGGGGGCTTATGAGCACGCCGTGCGATAAAGGCGAAACCTGCCCCGGTTGCGAAACGATAATGGAACCCTTGAGGTATAACCAGCCCGGCTTGAGCTCCATGTCTTACCGGTCAGGTACGCATGGCGAGTTTTTAAAGAAAATGCTGGAGAAAATTCATACCAATGAATTTTTACGCGAGCATTTAACAACCCGCCGTACGGATGATGCTTCTATAGCCTTGCTCGATGCCTGGGCAACAGTCTGCGATGTGCTTTCTTTTTACCAGGAACGTATTGCTAATGAAGGATATTTACGCACTGCTACCGAACGGCGGTCCATTCTTGAAATTGCCCGTACCATCGGGTACGAACTGAATCCCGGTGTGGCAGCCGGCACTTACCTGGCATTTACCGTGGATAAGACCGACCCCAATTATGCCACCTCGGTCGTACCTCAGGGTACCCAGGTACAGAGCATACCGGCCCAGGGACAGTTACCTCAGACTTTCGAGACTTCCGAAGAATTTCAGGCGCATGTTGAATGGAACGAACTGAAACCACGCTCGCGACGCCATCAGACCCTGGCGATTGACAGCCTGGGCGGATTGCATTTCCTCTCCTTCCCGGATAAGAATACCCCCCTTTCTGACAAGCTTACGGCGAAAAACTACTGGCTTGTGAATCCCGACCCCGCCATGCTGCCTGAAGATATGATAGCCGAAAGAGAAGTCAATCAACTGTATTTGAAGGGTACCGCTAATAACCTCAAGGCCGGCGACCTGCTGCTGTTTGTCGGAGAAAAGAGCGAGAAGGAGAGAAAAACAGCCGTAAAGACGATAACCTCTGTTACAGTCGATAAAGAGATGGATTGGACGGTTGTCTATTTTGCTCGTGAACCGAATAAGCTGCCCTCGGTTCTGAACATGGAAATTAAACCGGTACAGAGCATCCCGACCGGCCTGAATTTCAATACCGGTACCATCGCTGAGAAAATCCTGAAAACCGATATCAGCGAACAGACTTTGAGCGGAATGATAGAAGTAAACAACTGGAATCAGTCCGAGCTTCTTCAACACGTCGAATCAATTCAAGCAGCTTTGGCTGCCAGGTCCGGGCAAAAAGGCGTCTACGCATTCCGGGAGAAATCCGGTTTCTTCGGAGCGAACGCCCCCGCCTGTACCGACACTCTAGCTGCGGACTATGGCTCGAATTGGGATGAGTCTGGTTGGGAAATCTGGAAACCGTATACTAATAATGAGGACGAGCCACAGTATTATTCTCATGTTTATCCTGCCGATGTTTACCTGGAAAGGCAGGTGGAGGGTATCGGGAATTCAAGCTGGGTTGTCTTCGAATGCCCTTCAAATTCACCCCGTTTTTTCATCTATCAGGTAGAAGATACGGTCGCTCAATCGCTTACCGGTTTTTCGTTAAGCGGGAAAGTACTCGGACTGAAGCTCCTCGATGCCGGGGGTAATGGTGTAGTGAACACTGATAAAAAGGGTGCGCTACAGATACGGAACACCACAGCGTATGTGAAGAGCGAATTTCTTGCACTCGATGACCTGTTAATTGAGGACGATCTTGAAGAACCCGGGACCGATTCTTCAGGCAAAGACACGCTGACCGGTGTTTCCAGTATGATGCTGGAATCGATTGTCCTGGGCTTGCAGGCAGGCCAGCCTGTGATTATTAACGGGGAGCAGACCGACACCGCGGGGGTCATCAGCCACGAAGTGGCCGTCCTGAAAGATATCGTCCACAGCCGGGGCCATACGATACTTTATTTCGAAAACGCCTTGCAGTACCGGTACAAGAGAGATTCGGTTACGGTCAACGCCAACGTGGTTCCGGCCACTCACGGCGAGACAGTCAAAGACGAGGTACTGGGGAGCGGCGACGGGACAAAAACCAATCAGCGTTTCGTGTTAAAAAAGCCCCCGTTAACCTACGTTTCGGCTGCGACACCGAGCGGAGCCGAAAGTACCCTGAAGGTAAAGGTGGATAACATCGAGTGGGACCCGGTCGGTTCTCTCTATAATATCGGCTCAAATAAGCAGGGGTATGTCGTCCGGCTGGATAACGATGGAGATGTCAATGTAACCTTCGGTGACGGCAAGCAGGGAGCGCGCCTGCCGACCGGCCAGGAGAACATCAAAGCTACCTACCGTTCCGGTATCGGCGCAACCGGCGAGGCAGCAGCCGGGAGCATCAAGCTGCTCAAGAAGAGGCCACCGGGTATCAAGAGCGTCACCAATCCACTTGCTTCTTCGGGTTCGCAGGAACCGGAAGCGATGGATAACGCCCGCACCAACGCACCGCGGACGGTGCTGGCGATGGAGCGTATCGTTTCGCTCCAGGACTATGAAGACTTCGCCCGAACATATGCCGGAATCGGCAAAGCCAAAGCAATTATTCTCTGGAACGGTAAAACCGAACTGGTACACCTGACAATCGCCGATTCGTACGGAAATCCGATAGACCCCGATACGGATTTATACAAGAACCTGAGCGAGGCGATAGATACCTGCAGGGATCGACTGGCTATGGTACTGATAGATACCTTTGAAAAACGCTTGTTCCAGCTCGAAGCCAGGCTGCTTATCGAAGAAAAGTATGATGCCGAGGCTGTTATCGCAGAGGCTCAATCGGCCCTTGATGAGGCTTTCTCCTTTGAAAAGCGGGACTTCGGTCAGCCGGTGACATCCGCCGAGGTAATCAGTATATTGCAGCAAATACCCGGAGTAATCATGGTCGACCTGGATAAACTGTATCTGACCGATCCGGCCTACGTAACGGACACAGAGATGGGCCAAAACCAGACAAAGCCGGCTTCGATATTACCTTGTTCGATAGCGAAATGGCCGGAAGACGAAGGATTCCAGAAAGCCCAGCTATTGTTGATTAACCCCGTTGGAATAAAGCTGGAGGAGATAGAGCAATGAGCGGGTCGAGCGTTACCCTTACCCTGTATTTACATAAAAACAGCGCGACCGGGGCTGTTATTGCCGACGTTCTCATCAGCGGGCAGGATGGAGCCGGTAGCTTCTTTGACGAAACGACCAATTTGAACGGAATGGTGACGATAACCGGCGAGCCGGGTAACTGGAGTTTTACCGCTTCGAGGTCGGGTTTTGTAACCCACACCTGGTCGGAGAGCATAGCGGCGACCGGGATAAAAGACGCATTTCTTTTTGAAGATAACAATCTATTCGGTCTGTTACCGGCGATTTACCGGATACGGGATGCGGAAAAAGGCAGTCCACTACGCTCCTTGCTCAGCATTATCGAAGAGCAAAAAGAAGCTGTCAAAAAAGACATCGAAGGTCTTTACGAGGACTGGTTTATCGAGACCGCTGCTGACTGGGTGGTTTCCTATATCGGCGATATGGTGGGTAACAAGCCTCTCCATGAAATAAAACAGCTGAGGCGCACGGATGTCGCCAAGACAATCTATTACCGGCGCCGCAAGGGTACCGCCGCCATGCTGGAAGAATTGGCCCGCGATGTTACAGGCCGGGGAGCTCACGTGGTTGAATTCTTTCAGTTGCTGGGCTGGACACAAAACCTGAATCATCTGCGCTATTCAGTGGCGGAAAACCCGGTACCAGCCACTTTGCCGTCTATGGACTGCGTCGGAACGGTCAACCTTCGGAGTGCGGATGTACTGGACCGTCTGAACGGGCCTTTCGATATTACCAGTCATACCGTGGATGTCAGACCGGTTTCGAAATATGAAGGCTGGTACAATATCCGGAAAACAGGCTTTTACCTGTGGCGACTGAATCCTTACCGGCTGTCCCGGGTCACGCCTCGTCCCGTGGCGGGGCATCCTGGTTTCTATACGTTCAACAGGCTGGGTAACCTAACCCCGCTGTTCACCGAACCGCTACGGGAGGCGGATGACACCGGGCTGGCCGATGAAACGCAGGTGCCCGGGCCGATTCGTCCGCTGGCTTTCAAGCGCGACCTCGAAGCTTTCCGGAAGGAGCCGCCTTCCGATAAGGAAAACAGCAGTTTTTATGGGCCGGACCGCAGCGTCTGCATCATGAAGGACGGAGAAAACGTACCGCCGGAGAAAATTACCGGTATGGATTTATCCGATTTTAAGTACCCGCCGTCGGGGATGGTTGCAATTGATGTAAAAAACGGATTGCTGGGATTTGCCGGGGGAGAAATGCCTTCTGCTCCGAACAATCTGAGTAAATTTAGTGTGATTTACACGTACGGTTTCAGCTCCGATATCGGCGGAGGCCCTTATGAGAGGCGCCGTGACATGATAGAACCGGACATCGAGGTTATCACCATCGATGTGGAAAAAGGGACAGACACCAATACGCTCCAAAAAGCCCTCGAGCAATGGATTGATGCCGGCAAGCCTCCATGCATAATCAAGGTCCGCGATAACGGAGTCTACGGGGGCAACATCGATATTTCAATGCCTGATAAGGGTTTTCTGATGATAACAGCCGAAAACGGCGCCTGGCCGAAGGTCCGGCTGGTTGGAGTATCCAGCCTGGGCGTCGAGGCCGGGATGTCCACTGTGGTTCTTGACGGCCTGCTGATAGAAGGTGCTTTTGAGCTGAGCGGACACCTGGACCTGACCTTGCAGCACTGTACGCTGGTACCGGGGAGAATGTTGCGTTATTCCGGCGAGCCAGCTTTTCCCGACCGTGACAGCCTGGTGGTGAAGACAGCTTCGGAAGAAATGACGGTACTGATAAAAAAGAGCATTATCGGAACCATCAGGATACCGTCAGACAGCCGGTGTTTGAGCATCGAGGACAGCATTGTTCAATCGCCGCCGCTGGTAAACGGCGAGCTTGATTACGCAATTGCGGGCAACGACCCGGGCACCGAGCCGGGGCCGCCGCTGCATATACTGAGGAGCACGGTGTTCGGACCGGTGTTCGTGCAGCAACTGGTTATGGCCTCGGAGACGTTTTTTACAGGGAAGGTTGAAGTACAAAGACAGCAGGAAGGGTGCGCCCGTTTCAGCTATATTCCTGCAGGTTCGTCGACGCCTCGGCGCTATCGTTGCCAGCCTGATACTGCTCTGGAAGCAGCGAGAATTGAACTGGGGAGAAGCCTTACGGTGAAAGAAATCGGGATAATCCTGGCCCGCCTCGACCCGCAGTTTACCTCGATGCATTACGGCGAACCGGGTTTTGCCCAGTTGGGGCCGGGATGCGCCGAAGAAATTTGTACCGGCGCCGGGAACGGGGCGGAAATCGGAGCTTTCTGCTCCCTGATGCAGCCTCAGCGGGAAGCGAACCTGAATATCCGGCTGAGGGAATATCTGCCGTTCGGTCTGGAACCCGGTATCATCTACGTAACATAACATATTCGACTGATGAAGTCAGTCAGGGCTTAACTGGAGGGTAATATGAAAGGCGATTTTACACGGTTTACCCATGAACCGGAAAAGCATTACAGCGGCGTCCTGCAACAACAGGGGCGTGTCAGTATCGATGCCGACTGGAACGAGAATGTTCAGATTGAAGACTATCTCAGGCGAAATGCAGCCAGAGATATCATCGGCCACTGCGGTGTGCCTCACGTTACCAGGAACGGGTTCAAAATCGATGCCGACACGGATACACTGGTTCTGAGATGCGGCGATACAAAGCCGGCCCGTATCTACGTGGACGGAATCCTGTGCGAGATGGAAAAGGACGTTGTTCTGTCTCAGCCGCCCGGCAGCGGGACATTCCTTGTTTACCTGGATGTCTGGCAGAGGCATATTACCGCAATCGAAGACAGTGAAATCGTCGAAGTTGCCCTTGGTGGTCCGGATACCACAACCCGCATCAAAACGGAATGGCAGGTGAGATTCCAGAACATTTCCGAAGTCGTCGAAAAAAAGGAATTCGATTTTAAGAGATTTTGTTCAGGAGAATATGTCTGGATACCGAACGACTATAAAAGCACCGGTAAAATGGCTGCCCGGGCTGAAAAGCCGGAGACCGAGGAACGTCTGTGCGAGGTAGAGGAGAGGGGAGGTTATCGTGGACTGGAAAACCGGCTCTACCGGGTGGAGGTGCATCAAGGCGGAGAATTGGGGAACGATGCGGTCTCTTTCAAATGGTCGCGGGACAACGGCTCGGTGGTGTTTGCCATTGAGAATATCGAATACACCGGCGGCAAGTCAACGATTACCCTCAAACAGACAGGCAAGGATGACATCCTCACCCTGCATGTCGGTGACTGGGTGGAGGTTTCCGACGACAGTGATGATTTGAATTTAAGGACCGGTACCCTGGCTCAGGTTGCCCGGGGCACGGATATGTCGAAGGCAACGGTAGTGCTGGAGTGTAACGTATCGGGTTACCAGCCGGAGCATCACGTAAAAATCCGCCGATGGGACCAGAAAGATACCAGCGAAGTGACCCTGACCGCCGGCGCAATGGAAATGAAAGCCGATACCTGGCAGCCACTGGAAGACGGCGTCGAGGTCAAATTCAAGACCGGTGTGTACCAGGCGGGCGATTACTGGCTTGTCCCGGCGCGTACCAGGCTTCGAGACGTCCTCTGGGAGGTGGCGGAAAGCAATCCGGTATTCGAAACCCGCCACGGCGTTCATCATCATTATTGCGTGCTGGCGGCGGCCACATTCAACGGGAAAGAATGGGCGGAGCCGGAAGACCTGCGGCGTATTTTCTGGTCTTTGAATGAAATGCTGAAAAACTGCTGTATCCAGGTCCATCCCGGCCAGAACATCCAGAGGGTAATCGATTGTGTCGTAGCTTCGGGCGGAGGTTGTATCTGCCTCTGCCGGGGCATCCATTACGTGAAAGGCCCCCTGAAGCTGGATAAGGCACACGATGTCACGATTTGCGGGGAAAAGACCGCCACCGTGGTCCATTTCATGAGCAAGAACGAGGAGGGCGAAGGCGGCTTTGTTCTTAACGGCTGCAAGGATATATCGATACGGGATATGTTCCTCGTCGGCGACGGCGTGCCGTCTTTAATCAGGCTGAAAGGCAGCCTGGAATCCCGGCCGAACCTGGATACAGGTCTCGAAAATCTGACGATGTTCAACCGTACTCTCACTCTGGAAAAAGAACCGGGAAGCACGTGTGTCATACGATTGGGACATTCCGGTAACGTAACTGTTTCAAATTGCCGGATGATGGCGGAAAACGGGATTATTTCACTTTTCGGCGATGCGTTGCCAGACCCTGAATTGCTGGACAAACCGGAAGCAGTCAGGGATTTTACTCTCTATCGGGAAACCGCGAAAAATGTAACCGAAGACGAACATTCCATCAAAGCCGATTATGCTGCAAAAAAGCAGGATATCAGCCGGGCGGATGTCGCTGATAATGGACAACCGGAACACGCAAGCCTGAATTATGGCAGGGGAGTTTTCAATCTCAGGATGAGAGATTCACTTGTCCTCTTTCGTTACTATGGTATCTGGTCTTTAAAGAGCATCGGATGGGAAATCGATAACACGCGACTCGCAGTTTTACCCGAAATGAATAAAGGGCGAACCGATTTGCTGATGTCCGATAACCCCTACCAGAGCATTTTAAACTATTTTGCGGAAGCGCCCTTCAGCGGGCCGGTTACGGCTTCAGGCACGGCTGTCAAAGCCCTTGTCTGGAAAGATTGCACCATCAGGAACTCCGAGCTGAACGGGGTTGCGGGAATGAACGTCTGGTTCTGTATCGGCGGTGAAGCAGCTTGCAACAGCATACACGCGAGGACCGGGGTGATGGCGCTCTGGCAGCATAAGGCCGTCTGGAAATCCAATGAAATCATTTCTTCCCGCATCGGGCTGGCCGTATCAGGCAGTTTTCGCTCCCGGATAGAAGATAACAAAATACAAAGTACCTTCGGGTTGGGGAATGCTCCTCTGTCCGAATTCGCGGGGGCACTGGATGAATACCTGGTGGAAATTGTCAGGGCTTATAACATCGATACGCCAGATGCCAGGGCTGAAAACAGACCTCACGTTATTATGGCTCTCTGGATGTTAATCGAGGAAACTTTCCGAGGATTTGGATTGACCGGAACCAGAGACGCTCTCCAGGAACTTATGGATACGATGGAAAACTACGCCGGAATCCCGGTATTACTGCTGATAAGTCTTTCCCTGTACAAGCAACTGGACACCATAGCCGAGCTTTCGAAGAAAGTCCCGATGCCGGTAATCGGCCTCAGGGTGAGCGGCAACGAAATCGAGGCGGAGCGAGGTATCGATCTCAATACCTTTGTGCCGATGGGTGGTCTCAATATCAGCGGCAACCGGGTGCAGACCCTTAGAGGTCAAGCTATCCTGGTTAGAGTACATCCGTATACGGTCAATCCTTATATCATCAACGTCGTCTGGAGATACCTGTTCAAGTTTTTACCGGAGGTCATGCAGGCACTGATACGGGTTATGTCCATTCAGGAACAGGTGGCGGAGTTGACCGATGAGCAGATAGCAGCTCTGACAAAAATACTCGGTTATCTGGAAAAGATGCTTACCGGCGTTAATACGATAATCGAAAAGATGGTCGAGGCCGATTACCGAATCGAAAATAACGCAATTCGCAGCCACCGGACGGCCATCGAGACCAACCTGTTTGAAATGGTTATTCAGAATAACCATATCACGATGGAAGAAAGTGTGTATTCAAGCGAGGGCAAGGAAGTCGCCGATATTCTTGGAAAATACGAATCGACGAAAGACCTGGCTGCGGGGATTCGCCAGCGGTCGAAAACGCGAATGCAGATGTACGCTGACGGGAAAGGTGAAAGCGAAGCAGCGGATGCAGTAAAGAAAGAATTTATCGAAGTTTCCGGTGAAATCAACCAGGCTACCCGAAACCCTGAACTGAAAACGGAGGCGGATAACCTGGCCCGGGCTTCTAAAGAAGGTAACAGGGAGAAGATACAGGAGTCCGTAGAGAAGATAGTCGAAATCCTTGAACCTTATGTCGATACGTGCGGCATCTGGGTAAAAGGCGCCGGCTGCCGGGTCGTTGGCAATCATGTGGTAGTTCCGATGGACGCCGATTCCAAAACATGGGCTCAGGGCGGTATCCGCTTCTGGGATGACGAAGGTTCACCCATCTGGCTGCTGGTTTTTCTCGAAGAGTTGATTGAGTTATACGTTCCCGGTATCGAGATTCCCTCGCTCCTGGCGGTGACCGAAACTCTGATAGACAATAATGAAATACTGCGAGGCCTGGGGCACGGCATCGAAATCAACGGAATTACCAATATGCCGTTCGGCATGGGGCTGGCAGATATCAAGATACGGGGCAACCAGATACAGGACATGGCGGGCGGGGGAGTGGTTTTTGACGAGAAGAGCCTGACTATCGGGGCTGATATCGAGGGTAACCGTATTTTGGATTGCGGCAGCGCCGATATTGCCGGCAGTCTGTCGGACAAGAAAGGCGGGCTGGTCCTCTGCAACACGGCCGCCTGCCGAATAACAGGTAACCGGATACGGTGCAGCAGCAATCTCCAGAAAGAGAGTGCTCTTTTTGCCGTCGAACTGCAAAAAATATATCAGCTTACAATGGCGAATAATTTCCTCCAGCATGAAGAGGTCAGTAACTATACCTTCGCAAACCTACAGGAGAGAGTAGCCAGCCTGGCTTACAATTCCGAAATAACTACCCTGGCGCTGACGAACCTGTGCGGTGTTGTCCGGATTGAGGAACTGTACGGCGAAGCGACGATTCAGAATACCGATATCATGCTTTCCCGCGGACTGGGGGCAGGGCTGATTCTTGGCGATGCGGATTTCGATTATGAATTCTGGCATACAACGACGGATTATTACCACGCGAGGCGCAAGTACATCGGAATCACTCATGGTGACGGCCACACCGAAGCGATTACGGAAGCATCGGCGTTCCAAACTTCAGCCGGCATACAGGGGAACCATTTCGAATCGGCGACGGCCAGCCCGTTTTTCGCTTTTATGATTGGGGCTCTCCAGGAACTCAATTTCTCGGGCAACAACGTACGCACAAAAGCAGCCCAGCTTTCACCCGGATTTATCATCGGTATTGTCCGGGGGGTAGTAAACAATAATATGCTCGATACGATGGCGATAACCATGAGCTCGGGAGTGATTGCCGGCAACGTCAGCAACGTGGCTATTGCTATCCCGGCAGGGGTAATCGGCGGAGCAAACCAGCCGTAACCAGTATGAAATCAGGAGAGGAAAATGACAACCGACGATAAAAAAATAACCATAGACAACCTGGCGAAAGCGATTGCCGGGGACATTAGTAACCTGGCCGGGAAAGCCGCGCGAGGCGGCAAGCTGAAAAACGTGAGAGATATAGACCTCACCCCTTTACTGAAAGGCGGGGGAGTGGAAAACTTCCGGGCGATAACGAATTCACTCAGGTCAAGAGCAGAGGAATCATCGAAGAAAACCAGGGCGGAAACAACCAGGATATCGGGGCAGGTAGAAACCTCTATCCAGAAACGGCAGATAAGACTCAAAACCAATATGGATGAACTATCGAAGACCCCGTTAAAAGACGATGCGGAAGCAAAAATAATCCTGAATCGGGTAGCAGCCGAGTTAGAGTTGAAAGCAATCCGGCTTGAGGAAATCCGGATAGAGAAAGAGATAAAACCGGTTATCCGCCGTTTCAAGCTGCGGGCAGAGAAATGAGTTGATTAAGGTCTGACTGATATTACTAAAAAAAACAGCCGGGCCTTCCTCTACCGGACTATCAGTCAGCAGACGTATAGTAATAAAAGACGTTCCGATGAAAATCGGAGCGTTTTTTGTTGCCATGGTGATGGTTCATGCAAGTAAAATGCCGGGAAAAATATGCGAAATAAACAGTTGTTCGTATGGAGGGGAAGGTGTATAATCGGTAAAAGTAACAAAATAAGATACGAACTGAATATGTTTTAATGCTTCTGATACTCAGTTCAGGAGGAACTAATGAAAATATATTCTAAGGCTCTATCACTTCTTCTTGTTTGTTTAATCACTTTATCATCTTTTTTACTGTCTCCACATGTTGTGCTTGCTGCTTCTTTTTCCACTAATGATATTGTGGAAGTGTATAACACTGAAACATCAGGACGATATACATACGACCATTTCATTAGTAATATAGTCAGTGGTCAGTATGACAATAATCAGCATACTATCCAAAAAGGAATAGACTTAATTGATAAGTATCATTGGAGGGACAATAACTCGTCTGGTGATTGGATGAAAAATTGGTTAACGAATAGTTGGTTACCTAAAAGTGTTTTCTTACCGGCGCCATCATTAAGCAGTCCTGCCAATGGAGCAACCAATATCTCGACCAAGCCGTCATTCAGTTGGTCATCGGTGAGCGGAGCAAACAAATACTGGTTGACTGTTGCCACTTCTTCATCTGCTCTCCCAACTGACCCATATGCAGCGTCCGCTCCTGGTTGCATTATTTCAATTTACACTACATCTACCAGTTATACTCCCTCTACCAGTTTGGCGGAAGGAACGGTCTACTATTGGGAAGTTCAGGCATTCAATGATTCCGTATCTCCAGTGAAGCAAGGGAATTATTCCAGCAAAAGAAGCTTTACGACGTCCGTGTCATTATTACCGGCGCCATCATTAAGCAGTCCTGCCAATGGAGCAACCAATATCTCGACCA
>CAZOGR010000016.1:17491-21234 GCA_964579355.1 uncultured Dehalococcoidales bacterium
AGCCGTCATTCAGTTGGTCATCGGTGAGCGGAGCCAATTATTACTGGCTGATCGTTGCTGATAGCCCAAGCAAGCTTCCTGCAAGCACAAATGCTACCAATGCTCCTGATGCAGTAATTGGCGCTGATGGAATTGGCTTCGCTGTAACATCCTATACACCTGCTTCAAGTGTTCTTGATCCAGGAACTACTTATTACTGGAGGGTTCAAGCATATCATGGTATCGATGCGTTTCACCCTGATCAACAAGGTGAATTATCAACTATATTTAGCTTCAAAACAGCAGAATTAGTCCCTACGTCCCGAGTGAAAGGAATTGATGTTTCTCACTATCAAGGAAATATTGATTGGACCCAGGTTTACAGTGCAGGATATCGTTTTGTTTTTGTAAAAGCGACCGAAGGGAATGCTGATCCTCCTCAAATAATCGATAGTAATTTCGAAACAAATATGACTGGTGCTATTGCAGCTGGATTATATGCAGGAGTGTATCATTTGGCATGGCCACATTTGAATTCTGCTCAGGAAGAAGCTCGTTTCTTTATTGATATAGCCGGTGATTACATTTCGAAAGGGTATTTAAGACCGGTTTTAGACATTGAAAAAGGAGAGGAAATAGGGCAAGAAGCACTCTCAAACTGGATACATACATGGATGGAGATAGTAAAAGATGAAACCGGTGTTGAACCTATCCTATATGTGGACAGTAATTTCGCTAACAACTATCTTGATTCTTCGATAAACCGATATGATCTTTGGATAGCCCATTGGAGATATAATCCTGAACTAAGCCCGAATATTGGTATATGGAACGATTGGCAATTCTGGCAATATAGTGAACAGGGAATAGTACCAGGTATTACAGGGAACGTAGATCTCGATGTCTTTAATGGGACGGAGTTAGAACTAAACCAATACCTTATTGACGCTATTCCTGGTACCTTAGCAGCTTTGATAAACCAAAATGCTCTATCTATTGAACCTGTAACCGTTGATGGTAATAGTTACTCTATTGTTACTTTAACTCAATATATCGACCCTGTAACACAACAACCGACGGGTGAACCGACTACCAATAAGGTATTTATAGATAGTCTTGGTAATCCTGTAACTGACCCTGAGATTGCCAGAAAAATCGGGGTTATCAGCATTGCTCGGACACTGCAAGACAAACACATTTTCTCGAATCTTTCATATGATATTGAGAATATTCAGGATAGATTAACGACTCATGGTGCGATTAAGTGCCTGTCAATTCTCAGTGACAGTCTGGCTAAGTCTCTGGGATACGCCGTTCGAGCATATGGTTCGGCGGGGGCTGAGATACTGTTTGATGTAATAAACGATGCGAATAAGTATGCTCAGGACTTGATATCAGACCCCATGCTGATTGTTGAATCCATGGCTTGTCTGGATTTAACAGAAGCGCAGGTAGATTTTCAGCAGGCAATAGATATCGATAAAGTTGGAATAATTGATGATTACGCTACCGCTGAAGAATGCCTTCATCACCTGTTTGCCGGATGGGAAAAAACTAATGCGGCTTTTAAGATGTTAAATTCGATAGATGGTCTGGGTAAATCCACATTTGACACGATACTTGATTTTACATTCACTGCGATACGTACCTTCCTGAAAGGAACAGTCACTGACATAATAGGTTCATTAACGGACTCAATTGATTTACTCAACACCATTCCGGAAGTTTCCGAATACACATCTGCGATATATAACTTGGATTCTGTCATAGAAACTCGTCTGGCAGATATGGGAAATGGCATACATACACTATATACTCTGGCTTTAGCTCAAGGTATCCAGGAACAAGAACCCGATATTACCTTTTTACCACCATATTCTCAGATTGACAGAACGATAGTTTCCGCTGGTCAAAAATTCCTGATAACCTATTCTATACATAATAAGGGAACTGCGGTCGATTCATTTTATACCAGGATTTCACTCGATATCTCCGAACCATACGGAACTACTGTGTTCCTGAAAAATATTGAAACTCAACCCCTCGCACAATCTGTTATCCGGGATTATTCGGAATGGGTTGATATCCCCTGTACTATGACACCCGGAACATATTACGTAACCGTATATGCTGACGTATTCAAAGAAATCGATGAATGCGATGAAGGAAACAATATTGCCAGCATTTCGCCGGTAAAGCTTACGGTGGCAGCGGCTCCTGAGATTGACCTGGTTCCGGTCGGTATTACCTGTCCAGCATCTGCCAGACATAACGATACATTCAGCTTAGATTTACTTGTAGAGAATACGGGGAATACGCCCTCCGGTTCTTTCACCAGTCGGATATTTCTGTCTCAAGACCAATCGAGTACCAGTATCCCGGTAGCAACAGTATCGATGAGTTCCATTAATGGGAATAGCCAAAACACAATTCCAGTACAGGTTACTATTCCATCCGAGACACCAACAGGAGACTACTATCTTGTTACCTATGCGGACTCAAATCGTGAGATACAGGAAACAGATGAAAACAATAATGTAACTGCCTCTGTTGGCACTATTACAATTGAACCCCAGGAAACACTGATTCCCGTTATTGCTCGTACCCCAACATCTATTATTTTCGAGGTGATGGAAGGAACGGAAAACCAGGTGGACCAGTCATTGACCATCTGGAATAGTGGAGATGGCACTCTGGACTGGAGTATATCGGAAGATGCCGGCTGGCTTTCTGTGACTCCTCTCTCAGGCACTTCTACTGGAGATAGTACTGATGTCACAGTGTCAGTAACTGTATCCGGTCTAAACGCAGGTACATATAGTGCTTCTATTACGATATCCGACATAAATGCATCAAATAACCCGCAAACCGTCCCTGTGAGTCTAGTAGTCCTCGCTCAAGACACTACTATTTCTATTCATGGCGAAATTCGGGAGGTTAACGGTGATATCCTCCCCGGAGTCACTGTATCATTGAATGGCGAGGTATCGGCTACAAGTAATCCGGACGGCTCATACGAACTTATATTCAACTCGAAAGGGACCTTTATAGTTACTGCTACTAAATCAAGTTACCGTTCGCAAAGTCAAACCGTCACTATTACCGACCTGACCGATACATACACTCTCGATTTCAAGGGTATTGAAGGGTTGATACCGAATGCTCCAGACCTTTCGTACGTTCTTGCCTGTATCAACAAATGGCAATTTCCTCCTGTCGATCTTGGATTGGATATTTCCAAAGTACTTGCCGTTATCAATGCATGGAAATATCCGACTCAATAACAATCCGACATTGATTTGTTTTAAGACAATCAATCCTGCATTCGCTGAAATAGAGGTAGGTAAACGGGGAGTTGCGAAAATACTTGCGAGAGACAGGAGGTATCATTGGATATATGACTGTCTCGATGGCCTTTCCGGATTCCGTTCTCCAACGGAATGACGGCCATACTTTTCTTCGTCATCCCGACGCCGGAGTGCCCGACTTTCCTTACCTGTTATTCAACAATGATAAGTCGGGAAAAGTCGGGATCCAGTGAACATCGTAAAATCTGAATCCATCGATTCTTGTTGTCGGTCTTCTTCCTCGAATACACCCCCGCGTCGCATCCCTCCTCTCAGGAAAGCAATACCATCGAACAGACAGCAATCATCGGTTTCGAAAGTCCCCCTGTCGTTTCCAAAGAAAGGGGGACGCATCGAAATAGGGGGAAAGATTGAGGAAAAAGAAAGAATTGAAAAAATCCTTTTTGTGACACGAAA
>CAZOGR010000017.1:0-19106 GCA_964579355.1 uncultured Dehalococcoidales bacterium
TCTTCGGTGATACTCAGCTTGCCCGTCGGTCCTTCGAAAGAAATCAACCGCAACCCGTCGAGAATCCCTTCGCTCTCTACCGGTTCGAAGTGCAGGTTATCCGCCAGCACCTCCAGGGTCGGCTGGTCGGGCGTGTCCCAGAACCAGGTATCGTATTCGATAACCTTCGCCCGGCACCAGAAGGCATCGCAATCAACCTTCGCCAGCGGCGGAAGTACCGCCGGCAGCCCGACAAACAGGCTGAAGGTAATCAGCAGCACCGCCAGACCGAGTAACAATGTCCGGTATTTCTTCATCTTCGATACTATTCCTGTTCATTAACGATTATTCGTTGTGCCGGAATAATACCCGGCCGGCGCCGAAATGTCAATAGGTTGCTCGTTTTTTTTGTGATTGGTGATATTTCCCCCGGTATACTGAAATAATCCGGACAATATATTGCTTTTAAACACAATTATGTATTATCCTTAAGGTATCATTTCAGTCACAGTAGAACCTTCGAATATTCTACCCGGAAACCTCTTCGTTTCCTGCTCTCGCGGAAAGGATATACCGCTGATACAACAGTATTTCAATTACGTCTATACACCGGTCTTCGATTTCACGACGGCCCGCCTGGCCGTTTACGATACCCTGCACGGATTGTGTATCGATTCTCTGGAATTTAACGAAAGCGACCGGGTGCTGTGCGTCGGTGTCGGCACCGGCAACGAACTGCTCCGGATTTTGCAGAAGAATCCGAGGTCGAGCCTGACAGGAATCGATTTTTCACCGAGAGCTTTGCAAAAAGCAACCAAAAAGGCGGGCAACATCGGAGTTTCGGTGATGAACGCCGAAAAACTCGGTTTCCGCGATGAATCGTTCGATGTTGTCCTCTGTATCCATGTCACCGATTTCGTGAACGATGTACCGGCCTTAACCAGCGAGATTCTCCGTGTCCTGAAAAAAGGCGGTCGTTTTGTCATTACCTGGCCTTCGGACGGCCAGAGCGCCTCCTTCGGCTTTTCTCTGTTGAAACCGGGATTTTCCTGCCGGCCCGGATTATCCAAAAACCAATTCGTTCGTTTTTTCGATTCCCTCACCCGGGTCTTCGCCTCGGTCGTCTACCTTCCCCTCATGCTTCGTTTCTCCCGGAAAGCCTTTTCCATGAAAGAAATCAGGGAACTGTTCGGGACAATAGGCAGTCCAATGCTTAATATCAGCCTTTTCGATACCTATCACGACTACATCGTTTCAGGTCGGAAAATATGACCGGGAATACAACCATGCGCTCCGAAGACAGGTATTTCAGTACTCTCAACGAAGCCGAAATCTGGCAGCGGTACTGCGGGTTCCTCGACCTGACCGTCAACGATTTTTTGAAAATACAGGAAGCATTACTTCTCGACCAGCTTGATAAAGTCAGTAACAGCACCCTGGGGAAAAGGATTATCGGAGAAATCGTTCCGAAAACAGTCGGAGAATTCCGTGAAACCGTTCCTCTTACCTTGTACGATGATTACGCACCCTTCCTCCACCAGAGAAATGAAGACGCTCTTGCCTTCAAACCGCTCCTCTGGTGCCATACATCCGGCCGGAGCGGCTCCTTCAAGTGGATACCCCATTCCCCCGAGTTTATCGAGCATGTTACCCGGGTTTCCCTGGGCAGCCTTATCCTCGCCACAGCGAAAAAGAAAGGCGAGGTCAACATTCGCCCCGGCTTCAAGATTCTCCTCTCCCTGCCGGCCGCACCCTATACCAGCGGAGCCCAGTTCCAGGCGGTTGCCGAGCATATCACCTTTACACCGATACCGGGCATCGAAGATACCAGAGGCATGGAATTTCAGGAACGAATACGGCAGGGGTTCGCCATGGCCTTTCAGGAAGGCGTCGATGTCATCGGCGCTATCGCAAGTGTCCTCGTCAGCATGGGTGAACTCTTCAGTGCTCATTCTCAAAAAATGAAGTTTACGCCGGCAATGCTGAAACCGAAGATTTTTACACGCCTTGTTAAAGCCTGGTTCAGGAGCAAGCGGGAACACAGGCCGATTCTCCCGAAAGACCTCTGGCCGGCCAAAGCCGTCATGGCGGGAGGTATCGATGCCGGTATCTATAAAGCGGATATCGAACGCTACTGGGGCTGCGAACCCTACCAGCCGTACGGTATGACCGAGGCGTTCCTCATCGCCATGCCCACCTGGAAGAAAGAAGGTATGGTCTTCCCTCCCGATATCGTCTTCCTCGAATTCATTCCCTACGATGACATTCTCGCCCATCAGGACGAACCCGTATACCAGCCTGCTACAGTACTCCTCGATGAACTCGAACCCGGTAAAATATACGAAGTCGTCATTACCCATTTCTACGCTATGCCGCTCCTCCGCTACCGGACGCAGGACCTGGTTAAAGTTATCTCCCTCGATGACAAAATAACCGGTGTGAAACTTCCCCAGGTAGTATTCCATCGCCGGATTGCCGATGTCATCAACCTTGCTTCCCTCGCCCAGCTCGATGAGCGCACGATTTGGCAGGCAATCAACAACACCGGTGTAAAGTTCGTCGAATGGTCGGCTGTCAAGGAATACGAAGAAAATAAGAGCTTCCTCCGCATCTACATCGAGCCGAGGGAAGAAACGAACGCCGAAGAACTGGCGAAGGCTGTTGACGAACAATTGAAAATTATCGATACCGACTATAAAGACATAGGCTCTTATTTGAATCTTCAACCGGTAAGAGTTACACTGTTGAGTAACGGAACATTCGGTCGGTATATGCAGGAAAAACGAGAGCGGGGAGCCGATTTGGCAGGATTGAAACCGGCTCACCTCAACCCTTCGGAGGAAGCTGTCCGAAGGCTGTTGTATCTCAGTGAGGTCTCGAAGTAATCAATGCTGAATCCGTTAACCAGCCCGGCCTACATGCTGTCACCGCTGGCGGCACTTCTTGTCAGCCTGGTGTTGATTATTATCGTCGTATCGAAAGGATACCGGAACACCGGCAGTTGGGTTTTTACCGGAGTGCTGCTCTGCGTCGGCATCTGGGGTTTCATACTTTTCGGCATGCGGTCCAGCCCTGATGTCGAAACCGCCGTTATCTGGAACAGAATTGCGGTTATCCCTGCGACGGCAATCTTCGTCCTGTATTACCACTTCGCCGTTCTCTATACCGGCGCCAGACAGCAGAAGGGGTTCGTTGTCGCCGCCTATCTCCTGTTACTGATAATCAGCCTCCTTTCTCCGACAAATCTTATCCTGAAAGAAATGAGAATCGCCGATTACGGGTACACCCCGGTTCATGGGCCACTCTCGCCGATTCTCTCCATCATTCTCTTTCCCCTTCTTGCCGGGGCCGGCTGGCATTTCATCAAAGCCTTTCGGGCGTCGAACTCCTACGAGGAGAGAAACCGCCTTCTTTACCTGATGATAGCTATTCTCCCCCCTGTTATCGGGGCGGCTCTTGACGCGTTTACCCCTCTCCCGCCGATGCTGGTCTGGGGACAGGTTATTTTCGTCATTCTGTGCAGTTATGCCATATTCCGTTTTCACCTTCTCGATATTCGGATTATCGTCAGGAAAAGCATTGCCTACCTCATCATCAGCACCCTGGTCGCACTGCCGTATGTCGCGATTCTTTTTTCGCTCAGCCGGGTCGTTGTTTTCACCGCTGAAACTCTCTGGTATCATGCCCTCATTATTCTCCTCCTTTCCATGGCACTTCAGCCCCTCCAGCGATGGGCTCAACAATTCGTCGACCGGGTCTTCTACCGGGAACGGTACAATTACCTTCTGTCGCTGGAGCGCCTGAGCCGGGAAACGCAAAGCGTCCTGGATATCGATAAACTCTGCACCAATCTCCTGCATTCACTCTCCGGAGCTTTGAAAATCTCGAAAGGCTGCATCTTCCTCAGGACCGCCGATAACAGCGAATACGGTATCAGGAAATGCCTCGGATTCGAGAAACCGGAGCCCGATATCTCGTTTCCGAAATCCGGTATGTTCATCCATTGGCTTGAAACCCGGAAAAACAGCATTACGCCGAAAGACTTCGATATCGTACCTCAACTCCAGAACCTGCCCTCCGCAGAAAAAGCGAATATTCTTAAACTTGATGCCAGCATCATCGCCCCGATTCTCTACCAGGGAAATGACCAGTCTGAGTTGACCGGTATTCTCGCCCTCGGCGAAAAAATGGGGCAGGGTCAATTTTCAGTGGAAGACCGGCAGCTTATCTCGACTGTCGCCAATCAGATGGCTCTCTCGCTCGAGAATGCCCGCCTCTACCTCCTCGAACGAAGCATGAGGGAAACACTCGAGAAAACCGACGCCCAGAAAACCGAGTTTCTCCATACTGTCGCCCACGAACTGAAAACGCCTCTCACCGCCATTATGTCCTCCTCGGAGATTCTGGTAGACGGTATCCCCAAGGACGAAAATATCAGGCAGCGTCTTTTCAGCAATATCACGCGAAGCGCTCAGATAATGAACCACCGCGTAACCGAACTGGTTGAAATGGCAAAAAACCAGATTGGTGATGTCAAAGTACAAATGACACCGCTCGAGATAAAATCAGTCCTGATAGACTCGGTTTCCCAACTGATGGTACTGTTCGATAGCCGCCATCAGAAACTCAACTTCGATATTCCCGACAACTTGCCGCCTGTCGAAGCCGATAAAGACAAGATTCAACAGATTGTGTTCAATCTCCTTGCGAATGCGAACAAGTACTCGCCGGAGAACAGCTCGATAACGCTGGCGGCAAAACAGGTCGGTAATCATGTTCATTTCGAGGTTCGTGACTCGGCGCCGGTTATAACGGATGAAAACCGGGAGAAAATCTTCGCTCCCTATTACCGAATCGAAAATTCGGCGCTCAATACCTCCACTGCCGGTCTCGGCCTCGGTCTATCAATCTCGAAAAAACTGGTAGAACTGCATAAAGGTAAAATCTGGGTTGAAACGAATCCACAGGGCGGCAATGTCTTCATCTTTTCGTTACCGGTATCGAAAAACAATAACCATCGTCCGGTCAACCCCGCAGCCTGAAACCGGACAACCTTCGGGAAACCTCTGAAAAAGATTCCTCTCCCTGCTGGGGGCAAGAGTGAGGGAGCTGACAGCCTCTCGTCATAACACTGGAACCAGCCTTTCATTTTGATATATACTCCAGTATTGTTAGTTGTTGGAGGCTGCATATGGATGTCTGGGAAGCAATCGTCAATCGGAGAACCGTGCGCTCATTTACCGGTGAAGTACCCGAACCGCTGCTGCGGCGCCTTATCTGGGCAGGCACACGGGCGCCGTCTGCCAGCAACTCCCAACCCTGGGAATTCATCATTATTACCGACCGTAAGGTAATCGATGAAATCGCCGAGCAGAAGGGAAGCCTCGAAGGCCTTCGCGGCGGCAAGCGGCGTATCGCTATCGAGAAAAATCTCTATAACAATTCGAGCGTCGTTGCCATTTGTAATAAAAAAGGCTTTTACGGCCCGGTTGGAGCCTGGATGGCCGCCCAGAATATCGCTCTCGCCGCCATGGGCGAAGGCATCGGCTGTGTCATGTCGGTATTCGGCGGCGACTACAAGGCCGTCGTCGAAAAACTCATCGGCCTGCCCGATACCCATGAACTGGCAACGGTCATGTGCCTGGGGTATCCGGAAGCCTGGCCGGAGAAACGGACAGTCGGCGAAGACCGTCCTGATTACAGTTGGCTCCATCTCAATAAATTCGGTAACCCTGCCTGATTATCCGAATTTTCAACGGGTAATCGTACAAGGCGACAAATATAAAATAAGCAAAGAGGTAATGAATGGACAACAACCCGGAACGCTACTATGCGGCACAGGACAAACTGAAGGCTGAAATCGAGCAGAAGCACGGTAAAACAGTCGAACAACTGTACGCGGAACGCGAAAAACGAACTAACGAAGCTATCGACCTGAAAGTACCCGATAGAATCCCCCTGTCGTTAAATGCCGACCCCTGTCAGTTCACCGATATAAAGCAATCGGCTGCCTACTACGACCCGGTCGCTTACAAGAACGCTGTCCGCTATACCACCATTGCCCTCGAACCGGACTTGTGTAACGCCGGCCTCCCCAACTCGGGTGCCGCCTGGGAAGCCCTCGGCGTTACCAACCGGCTCTGGCCCGGCGGAAACCTTCCCGATGATTACGAGTACCAGTACATCGAGAAAGAGTTCCTTAAAGCGGATGAGTATGACATGTTCTTCGCCGACCCGACCGACTTCATGATTCGCCGGTTTTTCCCCCGCATGTACACCGCCCTCGAACCCCTGGCGAATCTGCCCCCGCTCGGCTTGACCATGAACGGATTCGAAGGATTGACCTCGATGCTTGTATCGCCGGAGTTCATGCAGGCCGCGAAAGCCATCGAAAAAGCCGGCCTTGAAACGAAGAACTTCAGGGAAACTATCGGCAACAGCTACGAAGACCTCGCTTACCTCGGATTTCCCCCGTTCTTCGGACTGCTCGGTGCCAGCGGCATCGGCGGCGCCCCGTTCGATACCGTTTCCAGCTTCCTTCGGGGTATGCAGGGCTCGATGCTCGACATGTTCCGCCGCCCGGAAAAACTTCTTAAACTGTGCGACATGATACTCGATACCCGTATCGCCCAGGCGAAAGCGCCCGGACTCGATAAACACGGCAATCGCATTCGCGTCGGCATGCCGCTCTGGCGGGGCGATAAATCCTTCATGTCGAAAGAACAGTTCGAAAAATTCTACTGGCCGGGATTGAAACGCGCCCTGCAGGCGGTCATTAACCTCGGCTGCGTTCCCATTCCCTTCTTCGAGGCGGAATTCGCCGAACGACTCGAACGACTCCTCGAACTACCGAAGGGTAAAGTGGTCGCCTCGATTGAATATGTCGATTTGAAGAACGCCCGTGAGATTCTTAAAAATCATCACTGCCTGTTCGTCAGAGGCCCCTTCTCCCTCCAGAAAGCCACCTGCCGACAGGTCGTCGATTGCTACAAAGACATGTTCGACCGGTACGGAAAAGGCGGAGGTATCATCTTCAATATCAGGATTCCCGATTCTGCAACACTCGAAGAAACCCGGGGCATGCTGACTGAAATCCGGGAATACATCCGTTACTAATTCTACGAACGAATATTGACCTCGTTATAGCCATTCGCCGTCCGGCGGATGGCTATACTTTTTTCGTCTTCCACTTTCCGGTTCTGAAATAAATGACGTAAATAATGGCACGGAGGATATTACCCGACACCATCGCCCAGCGGACACCGTAAACCTCCAGGGAGGTATAGTTGGGCAACAGATAGGCGAGCGGGACCATGACACCGACCATCGTCAGCAGCGTTACCCACATCGGGACGGTGGTATCCCCGACTCCGTTCAGGCATTGCATCAGCACCTGGACGAGTCCGAATACCAGGTAGGTGACAAGGGTGATGCGCAGGAATGACGAGGTGATTTCGACCAGCTCCGGTTCGGTGTTGAACAGGCGGATGATATCCGGTGCGAGGAAAAAGATTACGACCGCTGCCACGGCCATGAAGGCGGTGAACAGCCCCACCGCCAGCCATGCGGTTTTCTCCGCCCGCTCCGGTTTACCCGCCCCAAGGTTCTGTCCGGCAAGGACGCCGGCCGATTGTCCCATCGCCATTGCCGGCATCTGGATGAACCGGTCGAGTCGCTCCATCAGCGACTGGGCGGCAACCGCGTACGTCCCGAACGGCACGACGAACAGGGTCATGATGAGATTGGCAGATGTCCTCCCCATGCCGTTAATGCTGGCGGGAATACCGATTCGTACCAGCCGCCATATCATCTCGCCGTCGAACCGGAAATGCTTGAAGGTCAGCCGTAAACGGGTATGCCCGGCGTAGAGTATCCACAGCCCCAGGCCTCCGGCAATGCCCTGCGAAATTACCCCGGTTAAAGCGGCTCCTTCGACCCCCAGGTCGGGAAATATCCATATGCCAAAGACGAGGAAGGGGCATAAAGCAATATGAAAAAGTCGCGACCCGACTCCTATCCACATCGGCGTAACCGAATCGCCTGACGCCTGCATAATCGATTGCGCCATCATCTGAAACGACATGGTAACCATGCCGACGAGCTGAATCCGCATGTAGGCGGCGCCCTGGGCAACCACATCCGGTTCCACCCCGAACAACATCATGATTGGTTCGGCAAGGGTGATACCGATAATAGCTACAATAATTGAAAAACCGACTGAGATAACGAAGGTCTGCTGTCCGACATGATTGGCGCCTTCTTCGTCACCCGCGCCGATGAACCGGGCAACCATCGCCCGGGTTCCCATCTGAATCCCCATTCTGGCCGTGTTCATTATCATTACGACCATGCCGGAAATGCCGACACCGGCTACCGAAGAAGCCCCCAGTTTACCGACCCATATCATATCGATGGTCGGTCCGAGCGTTGTCACCAGTTGGGTGATGATAATCGGCCATGAAAGACTGAGCAGATTGGCAATTAAACTGCCTTCCGTCCAGTCGCGCTCGATTCTGTTATTCCGACGACGTCTGTTACCCGGTTGATGCTCCTCTTCCAACGTTCTTTGCAGCTTCTTTCTTTATCCGATTTGTACCATTTTAGGGCTGAACTGCGAACCGGTCTATCCAACCGGTGTAAGCCGTTATCCAGAAACCCGGTCTATCTTACCGGCGAAAGCCGGTATCCAGAGGCCCGGGAAAGTATGTATCATCCAATCCTCTCCTCTTATCTCTTTTCGGTAACAGAAAAACGGGCCACCCCCGGAGGATTGAGAAATTCCCAGTTGCCTTTGACGCCGGCGAATTTCGCCGCCACTTCAAGATGGAGCATGGCAATGCCGCAGCAGAGCCGCTTCGACATCACCGATTCCCGTCTCAAGCTCTTATCGTTGACGGCAACCGTTATGCTTGTCTCTTCGATAAGGAATTTCCATGGCTGGCGGTTAACCGCCGAGGGGGCCATCCTGGCTGCCTCCAGCGCCCCCGCCATCCAGTTCGGCCACTGCTCTTTCTTCAGTCCGGTAACCAGTTCGGAAAGAGGTTTTCTCCGGTGCATGATGCCGAAACCGGCCATTACCCGCTCTTCGAAATTCAGTTTTTTACGCGCGTAGCCGAAGGGTATAATCGCATGGACTCGTTCGTTTTTATCCAGTGAAACGAGCGACTCGACGATTTCGCGGCGGAACATCCCTCCTATCCAGCAGGTGTTCAGCCCGGTCGCTTCCGCTTCCAGTACAACTGCTTCACCAGTGTAACCGACCTGCTCCTCGACCGCTTTCACCCGCATATTCCCGATACAAACGATAAACGCTTTGGCTCCTTTGACCGTACCGTACGAACCGATGATACCCTTGTAGAGGTTATCCGGTGATTCCTGTATCAGGACCGACCGAACTCCTGGAAAAGGCCGGAATTCATCGCAGACCATCTGTATTCTCTTCAGATGATTCGGTTTCGGAAGTTTATCATCGAAGTGCCGGCGCGACCTTCGTGTATCGATAACCTTGTACCATCGGGAGGCAGGAATTTCCATAAACTGTTGTCACTCGCATTCTCTCCAGGCAGAAAGCCTGAATTCTTCGTTAGTCAATTTCGAACGTAATCGTCGCGTTTCTCGGCAAGGCCATGCCTGCTTCCGCTTCGACGGCCTTGATAATCGCCGTCGGTATCGGGCAGGCAGCATGACTCAGGTGCTCGGCGGCTTTCTCGGTAACGACCGATTGCCCGTACTTCTTCAGGACATCACGCAGATTTACCTCAGCCAGTAGCTCGCTCAGCTTCGTCACCATCGGACACTTGCTTTCGATTTCAATCCTCATATTCATACGGTCGATTTTCGAGACGACCACCTGGCAATCCATTCCGCAAACACCCGGATTAATACTAACTTTCGTCATTGTTCCTCCGCCCGCTCATTGTCACATTAATGCTGCTGTTAACTTCGCTGGTACTTGCGTTATTGTGAGGTTCACCATTCTACGCGAGTATCACCGTTCATCCTGAAATTTTCATTCATCACCAGTTTCATCGTTCATCCTGAGCCTGTCGAAGGATGAACCGATGCAGTCTTATCTTATACTATTTATCAGCACAGGCAAGAATCGCCCGCTTTACCAGTGTTTTCGCTATCTGAATTTTATACGTATTGTCCGGTAGCGGGCAAACCTGGCTGACCGCCAGCCTGCCGGCTGTGTCAGCAATGTTTTCACTGATTGTTGTACCTTTAAGAAATTCCTCGGCTTCAAATGCCCGCACGGGGGTGTTGTAGACAGCGTTAAGGCATATTCTTGCCGTTTTCACCGTCTTACCCTCGAACTCAAGAGAAGCGGCACAGTTCACTACCGGGAAATCTATCGACTTACGAATGGCGAACTTGATGAAACTGCTCCTTGTTTCCGGTTTCGGAACCGGTATCTCTATCTCCGTGACAATTTCATCCCCGATAACCGTCGAGCTGTTACCCCGAACTCCGAAGAAATTGTCGGCGGCAATATCCCGGCCTGTCGTCCGGATAGTCGCCCCAAGAGCTATCAGTACCGGCGCCAGATCGGATGAATTTACCGCCAGGCAGCCGCAGTTGAAGCACCGCGAGGCTTCGTTCGTCACACGGTCGGCATCAAGCGTCGTCACATCTTCGGCTTCACAACTTTTCACCCGTTCAACAACGTCCGATTCCGATTCGTGGTTTCTTTCGGTGACGACGAAAAACCTGTTATCGAATCGGGAAGGGGTGTCTTTCTCTGATTCCTGCCGTTCTGTATTCGTCTCTTTCCCCAGGAAACGGAGAATCGATTCCGCGGCTTTCCTACCCGCCGCAATTGAATTGATAACGCTCGAAGGCCCGCTGACGCAGTCACCTCCGGCGAAGATATTCTCTTGTATCCGGCTGTCATCGTTGATAAGCAACCGCCCCCCGGCATCGAGCATTTCCGGCGGAAGGAACGAATAATCGGGCACTTCCCCGGTTGCCTTGATGACTGCGTCATACTCTTCGGAAAATGCGGAACCTTCCATCATCACCGGCACCGGCCGTCCGCTCGAGTCCGGCTCTCCGAGTTTCATTTTCACGCTTTCGAGGGCAATCCGGCTGCCGTTTTTCCGGGCTGCGACCGGCAGGGTGAGGAATTGTATCTCAATTCCTTCTTCTTCGGCTTTCTCAAGTTCCTCCTCGATAGCCGGCATCTCGTTCCGGGTTCTCCGGTACACAATAACCGGTTCGGCTCCCATCCTCAGCAGGGTTCGCGATACATCCATCGCCACATTGCCCCCGCCGATGACAGCCACCTTCTTCCCCTTAGGCTCCGGCAGCATTGACCGGTTCCGCAGGAATCCCGTTCCTGATATCAGTAATTCCTCGCCTGCAATATCGAGCATCCGTTCCTTCCAGGCTCCGGAAGCGATGAAGACAGCGTCACTTTCTACTGAAAGTTTTCGCAGAGCTGTAGTATCGATTTTCTTTCCCGTTACAATCTTGACACCGGCAGCTTCCAGCGCCTGAACCTGCTTTCTGACGATATCTTTCGGGAGCCGGTAAGCGGGTATTCCATACCTGAGCATGCCGCCGGCTTCGTCCATTGCCTCGTAAACGGTTACCTGATATCCGGACTTCCGGGTATACCAGGCACAGGCCAAACCGGCCGGCCCGGAACCGATAACGGCTATCGTACCACCGTTTTCTTCTTCAGGAAGCTGGTACATTTTTACTGAATTTTCTAGAACATAGTCTCCGATAAACCGCTCGACGCTTCTGACGGCGACAGCTTCATCGTAGTCGTCCCGGTTGCACTCCGCTTCGCAGGTATGCGGGCAGACCCGTCCGGTGATGGCGGGAAACGGGTTTGCTTCCATCAGGATACGGGCGGCGGTTTCGATATCTCCCTCACGTATCTTTTCCATGTACGAGGCGATATCGACATGTGCTGGGCATCCGGCGGTGCAGGGTGTTTCCTGCACCCGGGTACTGCCGAAAATTGAATGATACTGTCCTTCTCCTCCATAGGCGTAACATCGTTTTCCGCCTTTCCTCAGGCAGTCGAACCGGTTATCCTGAACCCAGTAGTACCAGCAGCGATTACTCTGGCAGATATTCCCCGCAATCGTTCCCTGTTCCCGGATGTGGGGAGAAGCGGTTCTCCGGGCTGCTTCGGCAAGAGCCGGATATTTTTGTTTCACCAGCCTGCTTTTCGCAATATCTTCAATTTTCGTCAACGCCCCGATTTTTACCGAATCGTCTTCTTCCCGGATGTAATCGAGGCCTGGAATGGTCTTCAGGTTTACCAGTGTTTCCGGATAATCCGGCAGGATATTATCCTTCATCTGCCCCAGCAGGTCGGTGCCTCCGGCGAGAACTCTGGCGGTACCGTCGGCTTTCTTCAGCGCTGCAACAGCTTCGTCAGTCGATTTCGCGTTGATATGGTTGAATCGTTTCATCGGTTATGCCTTTCCCAGCGCTTTTAAAACTTTATCGGGAGTCATCGGCAGGTCTTCGACCCAGACGCCGGTTGCGTTATGTACCGCCGGTATGATGAGGGTGGGAACGATGGTCGCGACGTCTTCGCCGATACCCACCAGTCCGTACGGGCCGTAGCCCATACCGGTTTCGACAAGCAGGGTATCGATGGGACCGATATCGAGCATCGTCGGTATCTTGTAGTTTAAAAGATTGCCGTTCAGCATGACGCCTGTCGAACGGTCGTAAATAACTTCCTCCGTCTTTCCCCGTCCGACCGCCATGCAGGTGCCGCCGTACTGCTGACCTTCGCAGCCGTCCCAGCTTATCACCTTGCCGGCGTCGTTGACATTAACTACTTTCACGACATCCACTTCACCGGTTTCGGTGTCAACCTCCACCTCCATGAAGTGCGCCTGGCGGCAGAAGCGAAGCCGGATACCGGCATAGGTACCGGTCTGCATCTGCCAGCTATATTCGAAGAAAGGTTCCCGGTAGGCATAGCCCTGGGGAGCGTCCGGATTCTTTACCGGTTCGCCTTTTGCTGCCGTCAGCGGCCCGTTGGCGCCGGACGGCCCGATAAACTCCGCCATGCTAATCCTGTTTTCTGGATTGGCTTTCTCGAAAATAACACTTTCCTTGATATCGAGTTCTTCGGCTGTTTTCCCTGGAAAAGCCGGCGGGAAAACCCCGAGCTGTGTTTCCCCGGTCGGGGCGACCGCCGCTTCGAGTACTTTCTGCTTGAGTAACCGGGCAGCGTTTCGAATGGCGTAACCGTTGACCGACATGTTCGTCGAGGTATCCGGCGTCATCGGGTAAAAACCCGTGTCATGGTGAGGCCGGTAGTAGACATCCTCCATCTTCATGCCCAGTTCATCGGCACATATCTGGCAGTAAGCCGTTTCCGCGTTTACGCCACCGTCTGCCCGACAGCCGTAAATACAGGCGGTGCCGTCGTTCCGTTCGAGGCGTATGGCAATCTCGCTCGAACCGCCGGAATCATCCCATTCATGGCTCCAGCAGAACCCGAGCCCGTGCATCTTGCCGTTTTCCAGTTTCTTTTCTCCGGGAAGGTGCCATTTGTTGTCCCAGTCAATTGCCTTCTTCCCTTTTTCAAGGCATTCTCTCAGGCTGTCTCTCGGTTCGAATCCAAGTTCCCGTTTCTTCTCGTTCAGCCAGGTAATGTCGTGCCCTTCGGCACCGTCATTTTTCAAAGCTACTTCGGTCGGGTCCATGCCGAGCGCGTCGGCAACGTGGTTGAAAACGAGTGTCATGCTGTGGCAGTTCGCGTTCTGCTCGCAGCGGACCGGCACCGTCGGCCCCTTGTTCACCCTGACTGCCTCCAGTTTCCCATACACATTGGGAATCCTCGTATTATCGATAATGTGTTTCACGATGCCGAACACCGGCAGGGTCTGGTTCGGCATCACCGCCCGTGCCTTGACGGCGGTTATCGTACCGTCGAGCTTCGTCCCTACCTTATAGTAATAGGTACCGATATCCATTTCTCCGCCGTAAAAATCTTCCCGGCGACCGAACGTCCACTTGACCGGCCGTCCGGTTCGCTTCGAAACGACCGCCGCGCAGTAACTCCCCCCCAGGTTCCAGGCCATCTGGCTCCATCCCCCGAAGCTGGCTCCCTGGTACAGGCAGTGCACCTGAATCCGGTTCATCGGAATCCCCCCGAACCATGAAGCAACCGCCCGTTTGGCAATGTGCGGACGCTGTGTCTTCACCCAGATTTCCGGGTACTCGCCGTTCCAGGTAAAAACCCCGCAGGGAACTTCCGGCCCAATCCAGGTGTTCAAACCCTGCTTGAATTTGAATTCGATTATTGTGTCGGCTTCGGCGAAGCCTTTCTCAACGTCGCCAAGTATCTCGACCGAGTGCTTCTCGCCGTAACGGTTACTCTTCGGGTCCACTTCCGGATTGACCGCAACTGCCCCCGGCTCGTTCGCTTCTTCTTCATCGAGAATGAACGGCCGCTCCTCCCATTCAACTTTTACCAGCTTCAGCGCTTCGACGGCTATCTGCTCGGTATCGGCCGCTATCGCCACCCCAACCTCTTCTCCCTGGAAATGAGCGATGTGAGGAACAGGCGGTTCCTCGGAGGGTTCGTGTCCTCCGACATCGACCGTTTCCGGCAGTTCCGGGTCGTCATACCGCAATACGCACCGTACTCCCGGATACGCTTCCGCTTTCCTGGTATCCATGCTCTTAATTTCAGCGTGAGGATACGGGCTGGTGAGAAATCGTAAATGGAGCATTCCCGGCAGGTGAACATCGACCGTATACACGGCTTTCCCGGAGGCCTTTTCAAATCCGTCAATCCTCCGGACGTTTCGATTACCGATACTGCTGTACCCTTCCGGAAGGTATTTATCTTTTCTCTTGTTATCGAACTGCTCCCGAATTCGTTCCATTTCTCCGGATGTCATCTTACCTGCCCTCCTTCCGCAGCAGTTCCGCCGCTTCTCTGACTGCCTTGACATGCTGGGGGTAGGTACCGCACCGGCACAGGTTGCCGGCCAGCGCTTCCTTTATCTCTTCGGCGGTCGGGTCGGGATTCCGGTCGAGCAGCGCCTTGGCGGTGGTGATGAACCCCGGCGTGCAGTAACCGCACTGCATGGCGCTGTGCTTTACGTAGCTTTCGATGAGAGGGTGGTTATCGCGGGCGATACCCTCGACCGTTTCGATGTGCATCCCGTCGCACTCGATTGACAAAGTCATGCAGGAAAGGACCGGTCTTCCTTCCATGATTACCGTGCAGGCGCCACAGGCGCCCTCGTCGCAGAACAGCTTCGTGCCGGTCAGGCCGAGTATGTCATGCAGTACGTACTGAAGCGTCCAGGTTTCCTCCACCACAACCTCATGGGTTTCCTTGTTGACGAAGAGGGTAATGCCGGTTTTCCCACCGGGGAAGGATTTCATATTTTCAGGCATAACGTCATTTCCTCCGAATGGATTACTCTGAAATGTCGGTACGACATACTTTCTGCCGGAATGCCGTCGCATCCCTCAGGTTTACTATCTTAGCATAAATTCATGTGTTTTTCTGAGACCCGACCCGCCAATTTTATACCATAAAAAAAGAGCCTTATCAAAAGGCTCTTCGTTATCGTATTCGGGTATGACTGCCGTCCCGTTATTCTCCCTGCGTTCGCCGCTGGTGTTCCTCGATGAGTTTTGCCAGTACGCAGGAAGGAACGTAGTTCTTGACGATGCCTTCCCAGCCTTCCGGCCCGATTAACCCCCGGACAATGCTCGAACTGATTTCTATGAGCTCTCTCGGAGGCAGGATGAAAACGGTGATGATGTCGGCATTGAGATGCCTGTTTACGTAGCTCAACGATTTTTCGTACTCATAGTCGGCCGTGCTCCGGATACCGCGAAGAATATATTTCGCCCCGATACTCTCGGCATGTTTGATGAGAAACTTATCGGTGTAGTTATCGACACAGACATTCTTGATGCCGTTAATCGATTCTTTTATCATTTGAATCCGGTCATCGAGTGTAAAGTAACAGTTTTTTTCCGGGTTCGTCCCCACTGCCACCACCAGCCTGTCGAACATCTTGGCGCCGGCTTCAATCATCCATAAGTGCCCCAGGGTAATCGGGTCAAACGTTCCGGCATAAATAGCAACTCTGTCTTCTTTGACCATTCTTTCCTTTATACACCTTCTCTATTCTTCGCTTCGCTGCGAGTCTCTTTCATCACCTTGTTGTACGTTCCGTTTTTACGTAATCATTGTACTATGATTATGGACGGGAGAGAAGCACCCTCCATCCGCTTTCCGTTTTTTGCGTCCGCTATTTTTTGAAGTTCCTCCATCGTCCCTGAGAACAGCGCTTCCGCCGGGCAGGATTCGGTACAGGCAGATTCCCTTCCGGCTCCCAGACAGTAATCGCACATCTCCATTTTCCCGTCGCTCGCGAACCGGGGAACCTCGTACGGGCAGGCTGCCAGGCAGTCCCGGCACCCGGTACATTTTTCTCTGTCCACGATGACAATCCCGTCTTCCGCCCGCTTCGAAATCGCCCCCGCCGAACAGGCCGGTATGCAGGGCGGCTGTTCGCAGTGCAGGCATGATTTTGAGAAAAACAGCCGCTTTATATCAGGATATTCACCTTTCCACGTCTCGATAACCTGCCTCCAAAAAATCCCGGTTTCCAGGTTGTTCGTCACCTTGCAGGCCATCTCGCAGGTATAGCATTCGATACACCGGCCTGCATCGAAATAAAAACCGTACTGTTTGTTCGTCATTATTCGCCCGCCTCGATTTTACTGACTTCCACCAGCGTCTGCTTCGGCATCGCTGTCACAAGCGGGTCGAATGCCTTACCCGGGTCGGTGTTGTAGAGGATATTGATGTTCGCCCCGCCGTCGACGAGTGAATACCCCGGCAAGTCGAGCTCCTCGCACCCCTGCCACCAGCCATGCAACCCCATCAGCGTATCCGGCCGGATACCCGGGAAATACTTCGCCCTGAGTTTAACCCAGCCGTGAGGCGATTCGACCCTCACCCAGTCACCATCTTCGATACCCCTCGCTTTCGCTGTCTCCGGGTGAATATGCACCCACGGGTCGGGTTGCTTCTCCCGCAAATAGGGAATATTTCTCAGCCAGCCGTGATTGTACATCTCGGAGGTATGGGTATCGAAAAAGACCAGCGGGTACTTCTCGAGCAGTTCCGGCGTGCCGGTGGGGCTTTCCGGCGGCTCAACCCATACCGGCAGCGGATTATATCCGTATTTTTCGAAGGTAGTGTTGTATATCGCGACCTTCCCCTCCGGCAGATAGGGGCTCCGGTTTAACCGGGTGCTCGGCATCGAGAATATCTTTTCGTACTTTTCGTACACCGGCGGCCTGACGTCGTAGATTATCCCTTCGGGATGCTCCCGCAGCTGGTCTATCGTCAGGCCGAAGTTCTCGAGCTGGTAGTTCATGCAGGCTTCCATGCTTCCGCCCCAGAAATCATCGCCGTAACCCATCTTCACCGCCAGCTCCAGCCAGAACTCGTAGTCGGATTTGTAATCACCGAGCGGCTCGACCACCTTGTTCCTCGCCATTATCCAGTTGCCCCGCACTTCGAACGGATGGTCGGTTTCGTACATTGTCGTCACCGGTATCACGATATCCGCCCAGGGCATCGAGGAATTTTCCATGACATCGATAACCACGAAAAACTCGAGCTTTTTCAGCGCTTCGATAACCATCTTCGAATTTCGGGTAATCACCGCCGGTTGCGTTCCGGGGGCAATAATCGTCTTCACCGGGTACGGCTCTTCGGTCAGAACGCTCTGAAGTATCCGGTAATAGGCGGAAGACGCCCCTTCGATAAACGGCTGGAACGGTTTCGGCATCTCCGGCCCGACCAGTTTTTCGATGAGTTCCGGGGTATAATCGCTTAACGAATTGACCGGCTTCACCATCGGCATGGCACTCCCCGAAGGCATGACATTACCCCCGGGCCGGTCGATATTACCGGTTATTGCCATCAGAATTCCGACCGCCCTGACGGCATTGTTCGAATCGACGTTCTGGTCGAAAGCGTTCCCCGGCAGGATGCAGGCGGACTTCGCCGTTGCGTACATTCTGGCTACTTGCCGTATTTGCCTGGCGGGCAACCCGGTAATCACTTCGCCCCATTCCGGCGTATATGGCTGTATGTGGGGAACCAGCTTATTGAACCCGTAGCACCACTTCTCGACAAATTCCCTGTCGTAGAGGTTTTCGTTTATAATGATGTTTATCATCGAAAGCGCCAGGGCGGCGTTCGTTCCCGGCCGAATCGGCATCCAGATATCCGCCTTCGCCGCGTCCGGCTGCATCTCCGGCTTGATGACAATGAGCTTCGCTCCCCGTTCCTTCGCGTCCAGTATCTGCTTGAGAGCGCCCATCGACGTCCCGGCGTACACCGGATTGGCTGTCCAGATAATGATAAGGTCGGTGTTCTTGTAGTCCTGCCCCGGCATCGGCATTCCAATCGTGTAAGCGAAACTGAAAGCCCGCTGCATGGCGCAGATGCCGCTGTGCCCGTAATTCGGGCTGCCGTGTTTAGTGAGGAACCGGATGAAGTACTCTTTGTAGGAACGGTGCTGCGGCGAGAGAATTGCCAGCGATTCCGCTCCGTACTTTTCTTTCTGTTCTTTCAGTTTGCTGGCTGTTATGTCGAGCGCTTCGTCCCAGGTGATTCTCTCGAACTTCCCTTCGCCCTTTTCCCCGACCCGTTTCAGCGGGTACTTCAGGCGCTGAGGGGAATACAACCACTGCATCGAGGTATATGCCTTCGGGCAAAGCTTTCCGTGGTTTATCGGTGAGCTTTTCATGCCCTCGATACTCACCAGTTTACCGTCTTTCACACGGCAGTAAATGCCGCATCCCGCCGCCGGTCCGCAGAGAGAACAGAATGTCGGAATAATGCCCTCGGAACCTGTATTGTTCATCGCCGGCCCCCCTGTGTTTTTCCCAACCAGTAAAAAAACAGGATGTCGATTTTGTATAGTTATTTGTACTACAGATACCGGCTGTTCGGCAAATATTCCGGTTATTGTATCATACTTTTAACGTTCCGCCTTCACGGGACACCCCATTTTTTACATCGCCGCTTCTCCCTTTTTGACGACGTCTCCCCGGATGAAGACGACCGATATCCGGCTGCCTTTCTGCACGCC
>CAZOGR010000018.1:0-17912 GCA_964579355.1 uncultured Dehalococcoidales bacterium
AAAGACCAGGCGCTTGAAGCCGAGCAGGAAGCAATGAGGCGTCTCGTCGATGCCGATAAAGCCGGCAAGACAATCGTTGCTCAGGCAGCCCGCTCGGCGGAAGAGATAAAGCGCAAGGCTCTCGAAGAATTCAGACCGGAAATGGAAGCGGCTGTCGTCCGGGCACGGCAGGGCGTTGAGTTGGAACGGGAAGAGTTATTGAGGGAACTGAAGCAGGAATTTTCCAGTCTTACCATCGCGGCGGCTCAGAAAGTTATCGAGCAGGAACTTGACGCTGAAAAACACCGACAGTTGATAGAAAAAGTCTTCGAGGAAAGCGAACTAATAAAGAAACAATGATTCCCGGAGCAGGGGAAAAAGTATGCCGGACATAGTAATCGAACAACTGGCAAAAAAGGTATTCGAAGTTGCTCTCGAACATAACAGCCTCAACCACTGGCTTTCGGACCTGAGGGCGTTATCTCTTTTTTCCAGGGACGCGAGGCTCAGGGAAAAGCTGGAGGACCCGAAAATCGATATGGCTGAAAAAGTCGAGGAAGCCAGGCGCAGACTGACCGGTATCAGTCCGGACCTTACAGGACTGTTTATGGAACTCATCCGTAATAACCTGCTTGGAGAAGTAGACGACCTGTTCATCGAATACCACCGGTTGATGGACGAACACCTGGGAATCGAAGGTGCTGAAACGGCCACCATCGTCACCGCCGTCGCTCTCGATAACGACTTCGTCCGGGAGGCGGGCAGGAGACTGACGGCAATGACAGGAAAACCGGTGGTCATAGAAACCCGGATTGACCCTGCCATCATCGGCGGGGCGGTGATAAAAATCGGCGACAAAATCATCGATGGCAGCATCCGCCGGCGGCTGGAGATTCTTAAGAAAGAACTGAGTAAAACAACGAAATAAAAGGGTCTGCGCGACAATCCCCCCTGGGAAAGAGGGGGAGAATATACAGGACAGAGTAAAAGAATGACATCAGAAAGTCGGGATATCGCATCGGTTATCAGGCAGCAGATTGAGCAGTTCAACCTGTCGATGACAATGTATGACGTCGGAACGGTCGTTGAAATCGGCGACGGTATCGCCCGTATCCGGGGGCTGAAATCCGCCCGTTACAACGAGTTGCTCCAGTTTCCCGGCGATATTATGGGCATCGCTCTCAACCTGGAGGAAGATATCGTTTCGGCGGTCGTACTCGGTTCCTATATTTCGCTGAAAGAAGGCGATGAAGTCAGATGTACGGGGAGGATTGCCGAAGTACCGGTCGGTAATTCGCTCATCGGACGGGTTGTCGACCCGCTGGGGAGAGTTCTCGACGGGAAAGAGGCGATAGACACGACGAAAGTCCGTCCCATCGAGAGAATCGCTCCGAACGTCGCCGTCAGGCGTTCGGTCGACACGCCGGTACAAACAGGGTTAAAAGTCGTCGACGGCCTTATCCCCATCGGCCGGGGACAGCGACAGCTTATCATCGGCGACCGGTCGACCGGTAAAACCGCTATCACCATCGATACCATTCTCAACCAGAAGGGCGGCGACCTCATCTGTATCTATGTCGCCATCGGGCAGAAAGCCTCGAAAGTCGCGAGGGTTATCGAAACCCTGAGACAATATGACGCCCTTAAGCATACCATCATCGTCGCGGCGAACGCTTCCGATTCTGTGGCACTTCAGTACCTGGCTCCCTACGCGGGCTGCGCTATCGGCGAAGAGTTCATGGAGAACGGTAATGACTGCCTGGTGATTTATGACGACCTCACCAAGCACGCCTGGGCGTACCGCCAGCTTTCGCTGCTGCTGCGCCGGCCTCCCGGACGGGAAGCCTATCCGGGCGATGTTTTCTATCTGCACAGCCGGCTGCTCGAACGGGCGGCCCGGCTGGATGAAAAGCACGGCGGCGGGTCGCTGACGGCACTGCCGATTATCGAAACCCAGGCCGGGGACATGTCCGCCTACATTCCAACGAACGTTATCTCGATTACCGACGGGCAGATTTACCTTGAAACCGACCTGTTTAACTCCGGACAGCGTCCGGCTGTCAATGTCGGCCTTTCCGTTTCCCGCGTCGGCTCCAGCGCCCAGACGAAGGCAATCCGCAAGGTTGCCGGAAAGCTCAGGCTCGAACTGGCGCAATACCGGGAACTGGCGACCTTCGCCCAGTTCGGAACGTCGGAGCTCGACCAGTTCACCCGAGACCAGTTACGGCGAGGCTCGCGGATAACGGAAGTCCTGAAACAGAGCCAGTACAAACCGATGCCGGTCGAACAGCAGGTCGTCATGCTGTATGCTGCTATCAACGGTTACCTCGATGATATCGAGGTCGTAAACCTGCCCGACTACGAATCCGGGCTGCTCCGGTTCATCGAGAAGAACCACTCCGAGATAACGGTCATTCTCGCTCGGGAAAAAGACCTGACCCCCGAAACCGAGGAACTGATAAAAAAGGCTCTGTCCGAATTCAATGCGGGGAAGAAGACGCTCTAACAAGGCGAGGGAATCAGATTGCAGGATATTCATACAATTCAACGCCGAATCAAGGGAATCGACAGTATTTCGAAGATATCCCGGGCAATGGAGATGATTGCTACTTCGAAAATGAGGAATACCCAGCAGCGAGATATTGCCGGGAGGCCGTACGCCGAAAAAATCCAGGAAGTAATATCGGCACTGGCAGCCGTGACGAGTGGTGAAAAAATACATCCCCTGCTTGAAAAACGGGTTATCAATAATATCGCCATCGTCCATATCACCCCTGACCGCGGCCTGTGCGGCGGGCTGGTAGCGAATATCAACCGGGAGGTTGGAAGATTCAGCCGGCGGAGAAGGGGCAATGTCTCTTTTGTCTGTGTCGGCAGGAAAGGCCTGGATTACATGAGGCTTACCCGGAGGAACGTCATCGCCGAGTTTACCGGGCTGGGAGACAAGCCGTCCTTTATCGACACGCTGCCGATATCGAGAATCATCATTGACGAGTACAGCGAAGGCATTATCGATGCCGCCTACCTTGCCTACACCCGGTTTATATCGACAATACACCAGGAACCGGTTATCCAGCCATTGCTGCCGATAACCCTGGCGGAAATACCGGATACGAAAGATTTCATTCATGAGTACGAACCCGATCCCCGGTCGGTTCTCGGTGAACTGCTGTCGCGGTTCATCGAAGCCGAGGTGTATCACGCGATTCTCGAATCGATTGCCAGCGAGCAGTCGGCCAGAACGGTAGCGATGAAAAACGCCATGGAAAACGCCTCCGCCCTGACCCATGAACTGACCCTTCAGTACAATAAAGCCCGCCAGGAATCGATTACCGAGGAACTGCTCGATATTACCGGCGGAGTGGAAGCGATGAAAGACTGATACATGGCATTGAGAGGTGAACATTGGCAACCGGAAAAGTAGTCCAGGTAATCGGAACGGTGGTAGATGTTGAGTTCCTGCCGAACGAATTACCTCAGATTTTAAATGCTCTGGAACTGGACTCCGAGGAAGGGAAAATGATACTCGAGGTTCAGGAACATTCCGGAAATAACCGGGTACGGTGCCTGTCGCTTTCGCCGACCGAAGGCCTTGCCCGCGGCACGGAAGTGACCGATACAGGGAAACCGATATCCGTCCCGGTCGGCACCAGTACCCTGGGACGGCTTTTCAACGTCCTCGGCACGCCGCTCGACGGCAAGGGTGAGTTACCTGCTACCGAGCGATGGCCGATACACCGGACGCCTCCGGCTATCGATGACCAGAACACCGGTACCGAAATGCTGGAAACAGGATTGAAGGTAATCGACCTCATTGCCCCGTTCACGAAGGGCGGCAAGGTCGGAGCCTACGGCGGCGCCGGTGTCGGCAAGACCATCATCATCCAGGAACTGATTCGCAACATCGCCTCGGAACACGGGGGGTACTCGGTATTTGTCGGTATCGGGGAACGGTCCCGCGAAGGTAACGACCTCTGGAACGAGATGAAGGAATCCGGCGTCCTCGATAAAACCGTCCTCGTTTTCGGGCAGATGAACGAACCACCGGCGGTTCGTCTCCGGGCCGGCTACACCGGGTTAACCCAGGCGGAATATTTCAGGGACATCGAAGGCCGGGATGTGCTGCTCTTCATCGATAATATCTACCGCTACACCATGGCCGGCATGGAAGTTTCGGCACTGATGGGGCGCATGCCTTCTGCCGTCGGCTACCAGCCGACGCTGGCAACCGAAGTCGGTGAACTGGAGGAGCGCATCACCTCCACGAAACAGGGCTCGATTACCTCATTCCAGGCTATTTATGTGCCGGCTGACGACTACACCGACCCGGGAGTAGCGACGACCTTCGGGCATTTCGACGGCGTAGTCGCCCTCGACCGGTCTATCATGGAGCAGGGTTTGTATCCGGCTGTCGACCCGTTGTCTTCGACGTCGAGGATTCTCGACCCGAACATCGTCGGCGAAGAACATCACCGGGTCGCCCGGGGAGTCCAGAAAGTGCTTCAGCGCTACAAGGACCTCCAGGATGTCATTGCCATTCTCGGTATCGAGGAACTCAGCGACGAAGACAAGCTGAATGTCTCGCGGGCGCGCAAGATACAGCGGTTCCTCTCCCAGCCGATGTTCGTTGCCGAAATTTTCACCGGCATGCCCGGGAAATACGTCCCGGTGAAAGAGACGATACGCGGTTTCGGGGAAATTCTCGACGGGAAGTATGATACCCTCTCCGAGCAGGCTTTCTACATGGTAGGCGGCATCGACGAAGCCGTCGAAAAAGCAAAAACAATGGGAGGCCCTCTCTAATGTCGACGGTCAGGCTGGAAATCGTCACCGCTGAAAAGCTGGTCTTTTCCGAAGAGGTTGACCTGCTGGTCGCACCGGGCGTAGAGGGAGATCTTGGCATCCTTCCCAACCATATCCCGCTGATGACCATGCTTCAGCCCGGAGAGATAAAAATCCGCAAGGGGCATGAAGAGTTTTACCTGGCTGTCTCCGGTGGTTTTCTCGAGGTCAGGCCAGACAAAGTTATCGTGCTGGCCGACTCTGCCGAGAGAGACGATGAAATCGACCTGAGCCGGGCTGAAGAAGCCCGCCGGCGGGCAATCGAGAGAATCGGCAGCCATGCCAGCAATGTCGATATAAGGCGGGCGGAAGCAGCGCTGCACCGCTCGACGGCTCGTATCAAGGTTGCCCGCAGGAAACGAAGGGGCGGAGAAACACAGCTCTAGCTACCTCTTCTTTTTCTTGTTCAGTTCCAGCAGTCCTTCCACGGGTTCGATGGTCAGAATTCCGTTACCGATATCCACCGACTTTACCACATCGTCGGTTGCCGGCAGCAGGATTTCATCGTTTTCGTTTTTCACCACGTAAATATCGGCGCCGGACATTCTCAGTATCCCGGTGAGTTCCCCAATCATTTCGCCGGAAGTTGTCCGGACGGTCATTCCGATTAACTGAAAATGGTAGTATTCGCCTTCTCTGAGTTCGAATAACTGGTCCCGGTGAATCTCGACAAACGTGCCGCTGAGTTTATCGGCATCTTCTTCGGTATCGAGTCCCCCGAGTTTAATGACCGCCTTACCTTTATGCCAGATGACAGAATCGATAATCCTCGGTTCCCGGTTGATATACACCGTCGAACCGGCATCGAACCGCTGGGGAAAATCCGTCTCCACATCAATCTTGAGATGACCGTCCAGTCCCCAGGGTGAGGCGACTTTCCCGATGATAATGAATTCTTCCCGGATATCATTCATAGAAGGTTCGGCCTTACTCTATCGCGTAAAATTTTCCGTCGTAGGAACCGACATAGACAACGCCATCGACCACTGCGGGCGAGGAAACGATTTCGGCGCCGGTCTTGAATTTCCAGTGCAGTTCTCCGGTAACGGCGTCGAGCGCGTACAGGTTGCCGTCTAGACTCCCTGCGTAAATCACCGACCCCGCTTTGGCGGGCGCCGACCTGACCATGCCGCCGGTCCGGAATTCCCATAATGTCTGCTGGGTTTCGAGGTCGATAGCCAGGACGTACTCGCTGGCTCCAAGGTACATGATACCGTCTTCGATGACCGGTGTGGTAGCATTGGCTTTTCTCAGCGAATAGACCCATAACAGACCAGACTGCTCAGGGGGTTCGGGAATAAACGGCAGCATTACCCACAACTGCGCCCAGTACGGCCTGATATCATGTTCCCAGAGCCAGGTCCTGGCCGTCTGGTCGACGGCGTACAACATACCGTTGGTCGTCGCGAAATACACCACCCCGTTATCGACGACGGGAGAGGCATGTACCGAAATCGCCGTGTTGAAACTTAATCTGCGCCGTCCGGTATTGGCGTCATAGGCATACGAAAACGACCCGGGCGAGCTTTGATAAACGATTCCGTTATCGACAACCGGGCTGCTGCCAGCCGGGCTGCGGGTATCGGTTTTCCAGCGTTCTTCTCCGGTTTCGATATCGAGCGCATAGAGGTAGTAATCATCCGAGCCGAAGTAAACGGTATCTCCGGCTATCGCCGGGCCGGAACGGACCGGGTACCGGGTTTTGAAATTCCAGATTTTTTCGCCGGTACCAGCATCGACAACATACAGGAAACCGTCGTTCGAGCCGAAGTACACCCGGCCGTCGACAACCGCCGGAGATGAATCGACACGGCTTCCCGCCTCGAAATCCCAGCGCAGGTCGCCGGTTTCGGTATTCACTGCGTACAGATGGTAGTCCTGGGAGCCGAAATACACGGTATTCCCCGACACCGCCGGGGACGAATGAATGGCGCTACCGGTCGTGAACGACCATTTCAACACGCCTTCAGGAATCAGCCCGGTATTCCCGTCACTTCCGGAACGAAGATTATCATGGCGAAACATCGCCCAGTCGCCGGGGGCTGAATTCGAACTTAAGGCTTCGTCGGGAGACGTTATCGCATCGGTGAAATTAATCAGGATTACCAGCGTCAGAGCGACGATAACGGCGCCGATACCGCTGAAGATACCTGTTTTTATCCGTTTTTTCCGTTTCAGGAAAGCTTCCCGGCGCCGGTCAAGTTCTTCGAGCTCTTCTTCGGAATAGGAGATATCCTGGTTCAGCGCGGCTCCCCAGCAGTACTGGCAGAACCTGGCACCGGCTGGATTTGGTTTTTTGCACACCGGGCACACAATGTACCGGTTTTCTTTTTTTTCGGAATCCATCTGCAATCTCCATGTAAGGAAAACAGGATAAATCGTCCTTTTTCGAAACAGAGTTATCCTTTGTTATCTGTCATTGTAGCAGGGCTTTGCAGGATGTTCAAATATGATTACAAAAGGAAGGCAGGAAAATCGGTACTTTTTGAAAAATCAGTCGAAGGCATACAGTTTTCCATCGAACGAACCAACGTATAGAACTCCATTCACCACAGCGGGTGATGAAACGACTTTCCCTCCGGTCTTGTAACTCCAAATTTCTTCCCCTGATTCGGCATCGACGGCGTAGATATACCCGTCTTCACTGCCGACGAACAGCGTCGAACCGGCCAGAGCGGGTGACGACCTGACGGTGCCGCCGGTATCGAACTGCCAGAGTGTTTCCCTCGTTTCGGTATCGATAGCGATAAGGGCATTATCCGAACCCAGGTACATGACACCATCAGCGATGACCGGCGTCGAGGTATGTGCCCTGCCCAGTGATTGTGACCAGAGCAAGCCTGACTGGTCCGGGGGCTTGGGAATCCCGGGGACACCGGCTGCCCATATCTGAAGCCACCAGTGTTTTATCTCGTGTTCCCGCCAGCGTGTCCTTGCTTTGCCGTCGACCGCCCAGATGATGCCGTTGGTGGTAGTGAATACCACCGTTTCTTCTTCGACGGCCGGAGCGGAATAGACCGCATAATGAGACTTGAATCGCAGGCGGCGCTGTCCGTTCAGAGAATTCAGGGCGTATGAGTAACCGCTGGCGCTGCCGATAAAAATGATGCCGTCAGACACGGCCGGAGAAGAAAATGCCGGGCTGCCGGTATCATATTTCCATTTCAGTTTCCCGGTGTCTTTATTCAGGGAGTACAGGTAATAGTCATCGGAACCGATGTACACCCAATCTTTGGCGATTGCCGGAGACGACCGTACCGGGAAAGCGGTTTTAAAATCCCAGACCTTTTCTCCGGCCTTCGCGTCGAAGGCATAAAAATAGCCGTCATTGGAGCCGACGTAAGCCAGTCCTCCCGATACGGCAGGCGACGATTCAACCCAGCTCCCCGTCCGGTAATTCCAGGCAAGGTTCCCGGTACTGGCATCAAGAGCATAAAAATGGTAATCCCGGGAACCGAAATACACAAGGCCGTCGACGACCGCCGGAGAAGAATAAATTTCGGCGCCGGTACTGAATGTCCATTTGAGATTTCCCTGAGGGATGGAGTCTCCGTAACTGCCGCTGTGGGAGAGGTCGCGGCGGAACATGGTCCATTCATCAGCGGGAGGATTGGAACTCATGGTGACGGGAGGTTTAAATACTGAATCGGAAAAGTAGAAAAGACTGTAGAGGATGATACCGATTAACGCCAGACCAAGAACACCGGCGGATCCGAACTTCAGTTTGCGACGGAGTTTCACACGCTTACTGATGCGTTCATTAAACTCAGCCAGCTCTAGCGAGGTTAATGGATGCTCCTGATTTATCGCAGCTCCCCAACAGTGTTCACAAAACCGGGTACCTGCTGGGTTCGGTTTGTCGCATACCGGGCAAATAACCCAGCGCTCGGGTTCTGCCATTATCATCTCCGGATGTATCGGGCAACAAACCGGAACAGAATTCTGTTACAGAATCCTCATCCGATTTTCGGTCATATTCAGTTGTCTACATTTTCAAGTAGGAAGTGTACCAAGCTATTATCAGGTGGTATTAAATAATTTCCAGGGTAGCTCTGGTGCCTGCTTTAGCTGCTTTCACCCTTACCAGGGTTCGCATTGCTTCTGCGATACGGCCTTGCTTACCTATGACTCTACCTTTATCATCATCGGCAACCTGTAGTTTGAGTGTAATGCCCTGATCGCTCTCTTCTTCCGTTACGACTACGTCATCCGGCGAGTTGACAATAGACCTGGCAATATACTCGACTAGCTCTTTCATGTTCACTCCTTGATTGTTTTAAACTTATCTAAAATACCGGTTTTGTTTAACAATCTGTTGACAGTTTCTGTCGGTTGCGCACCTTGTTTGAGCCAGTTGATTGCTTTTTCCTCATCGATTACTACTTCAGATGGGTCTTTAAGCGGGTCATAGTGTCCGATGATGCTGATAAATGCCCCGTCACGGGGTGCCCGAGAATCGGCTACTACCACGCGATAACTCGGATTATTTTTTGCTCCTACTCGTCTTAACCTGATTTTTACCATTATTCCTGCTACTTACCTTATTCTTTACGTAAAAATCATTATGCGGTATTCGTATCTTCCTGTCAATAGGCACGAACGTATTTTATCATTATGTAGAATTGATAACCGGCCTATACACCTTTCCCAGGTTGCCCTGGTATCTCGTATTTCGTTGCCGCCGGTTATTCAAAAAGGAACTATAATAGTATACAATAGATGGTATTATGCACATCAGCCGATTACATGAGTGGAACCTCGGTATCCCGGAAGCCATCGCTCTCCAGAAGCAGTTGGCTCCCGGGGTTTCCCGCGAAGGCAGCCCGGAGAATGTCAGGTACATCGCAGGCGTCGATATCTCGGTACGGAGAAATGAAAAAGCCGCCTCTGCCAGCGTCGTGCTGCTCGATTACCCCGAACTGACGGTCAGGGAGATAAGTACGGTTTGTTCGGAAGTCTCCTTCCCCTACCTGCCCGGCCTCCTTTCGTTCCGGGAACTGCCGTTGCTGCTCGAAGCTTTTGAAAGGCTCCTGACGCCGCCCGACCTGGTTATTGTCGACGGACAGGGAATCGCTCACCCGAGGCGTTTCGGCCTTGCCTCCCACCTCGGGCTGTTCCTGGATATACCGGCCATCGGCTGTGCCAAGTCCCGCCTCTGCGGCGACTACCCCGAACCACCGTCAATGCCCGGCGACTACGTTTACCTGACCGATAAATCGGAGACTATCGGAGCCGTACTCCGTACCAAAACCAGGGTAAAACCGTTGTTTATTTCTCCGGGGCACAGAATAAATGTCGAAAATGCGGTAAAATGGATTATGAACTGCTGTCGCGGTTACCGGTTACCCGAACCTACCCGCCTCGCCCACCTGGCGGCCGGAGGAAATCTGCCCGGAAACGCGTTACCGAAACAGCAGCTATAACAAGGGGAGTATGCCCGTGCAGGAACTGAAAGATAAACTGACCGACTTGCAGAAAAGAATTGCCATGGACATGGTGCATCTTTGATGTCGTTGAAAAAGAAAAGGAAAGCGCCCTGCTGGAAAAGCAGTCGATGCAGCCGGATTTCTGGTCGGACCAGGTCAATGCCCGGAGAGTTATGCGAAAACTGTCTGAGTACACCAGGACGATAGAAAACTGGCGCGGACTTGAAAAGCATGTCCGTGATATCAGTGAAATGGCCGGTCTGGCCGAAGAAGACCCCGAGTTCAGGGAGGAATATCTGAACGAGATAGAAGCCATCGTGTTCCGAATCAACTCCCTCGAACTGGAGCTTGCCTTCAGCGGCGAATACGATACCCATAACGCCCTGCTGGCTATCCATGCCGGCGCCGGCGGCACCGAATCCCAGGACTGGGCGGATATGCTCCAGCGGATGTACCTGCGGTGGGCGGAACGCCGTGGCTTCAAAGCCGATATACTCGAAACATCACCCGGCGACGAAGCCGGCATCAAGAGCGCGACACTCAGCATCCACGGAGAAAATGCCTTCGGTTACCTGAAATCGGAACATGGCGTTCACCGTCTGGTACGGCTTTCACCGTTCGATTCGGACCACGCCAGGCATACATCGTTCGCCCTGGTTGAGGTGATACCGGAGGCGGAAACCGGCGTCGATGTCGATATCGACCCGGAAGAACTGAAAATAGAAACCTTTCGTTCAAGCGGCCCGGGAGGGCAGCATATGCAGAAAACCAGCAGTGCCGTGCGCATCACCCACCTCCCGACAGGCCTGGTGGTGACCTGCCAGAGCGAGCGCTCTCAGCACCAGAACAAGGATATCGCCATGACCATACTCCAGTCGCGATTGCTGACGCTCGAAATAGAAAAAAGGGCTGAAGAAATGACGAAGCTGAAGGGCGAACATGTCATGGCCGGCTGGGGTAACCAGATACGAAGTTACGTACTCCATCCCTATAAAATGGTGAAAGACCACAGGACGGACTATCAGACTTCGAACCCGGATGCCGTCCTCGATGGAGACCTGGATGAATTCATTACCGCTTACCTCAGGGCAACGTTAGGACAGACAGCATGATGAAGAAACTGGCGGTTTTATTGCTTATGGCGCTGCTTCTTCCGCTTTTCCCGGGAGTCTCTCCGGTTCGGGCAGCTTCGGAACCGGCGGTGCTAAAAAGTTCGGCGGTCGGGGATTTCCCGGCTTCCATCACCTTCTCGCTATCGATGGAAAGCAACACCGATATTACCGACGCCCGCCTGCACTACTCCGTCGAACGCCTCAGCCAGGCAAGGATAACCGCCGAAATATACCTGCCCATCACTCCCACCAGGCAGATAACCGCCGACTGGACCTGGGATATGAGAAAAACCGGCGGGCTGCCGCCCGGCACGGTCGTCCGGTACTGGTGGTCGGTGAAAGACGCTTCGGGCGAAGAACTGACCACGCAGGCTGAGTCGCTGGTTTTCGAGGATGACCGCTTCGACTGGAAGTACCTGAAAAAGGATACGGTGACACTTTACTGGTACAAAGGAAACGATTCGTTCGCCGAAAGCCTGCTCGAAGCGGCCGTCGACGGTCTGAAAAAACTCGACGAAACCACCGGTATCCGTTACACCGAACCGGTCGATATCCACATCTACGCAGACTCATCCAGCCTTCAGTCCGGGATGATTTTCCCCCAGACCTGGACAGGCGGGGTCGCCTATTCAATGTACAGCAAAATCGCCATAGGCATAACCGAGAGTAACCTCGAATGGGGCATGAGAACTGTCGTTCACGAACTGACCCACCTCGTCGTTCACCGGATGACCGATAATCCCTACACCGGTTTACCGACCTGGCTCGACGAGGGGCTGGCGATGTACATGGAAGGACCGTTGACCGATACCTTTGTCTATTATTTCGAAAAATTCAAGGATGATAACGCCCTCCTTTCCGTCCGCAGCCTTTCCAGCCCGTTCTCAGCGTATGCTGACACCTCGTACCTTTCCTATGCGACGAGTTACTATCTGGTCGAATTCCTCATCGGGCAGTACGGGCAGGAAAAAATGCTCGAACTGCTCGATGTTTTCTCCCGGGGCACCGAATACGACGATGCTTTGGGGCAGGTGTACGGTTTCAACACGGACGGGTTGAATACCCTCTTCCTCGACTATATCTACGGGGGAAGCCTGGAAACGGTGAAACTTCCGGTTAAAACAACCGATATCCGTTCCTGTTCGCTGTCGCCGGTGATTTCCTTCGCCCGGAGCCGGTAATGACGAAAAAATCCTTTACCATCCATGACCTGCCGATGTCGGAACGACCCAGGGAGCGGCTTCAGAAACTCGGCGCCGGCCAGCTTTCGGCACCGGAACTGCTCTCGCTGATACTGGGGAGAGGTATTGCCGGTGAATCGGTCACGGTGACTTCGCAACGGCTGCTCAGTCAATTTAAAACTCTGAAAGGTATTTCGGAGGCCTCGCTCGAGCAGCTTTCCCAGGTAAAGGGCATCGGACCGGCGAAGGCTTCGCAGCTCCTGGCGGTCTTCGAACTGGCGAAAAGAGTTGACAGGGAGGATAACTCTGGTAAAAAATCTGTAGTTAAAACACCTGAAGACGTGATTGCCCTGCTGGAAGGGCGGTTGAAGAATAAGAAAAGAGAGCATTTCCTGGCGATATTTCTCGATACCCGGGGCCACCATATTAAAACCGCCGAAATCTCGGTAGGCAGCCTCGATACCAGCATCGTCCATCCGAGAGAGGTTTTCAGGGAAGCCGTTTCCGCCAGCGCCGCCTCGGTGATTTTCGTTCATAATCACCCGTCCGGCGAAACCGAACCGTCGGAAGACGATATCAGCCTGACGAAACGGCTGTTCGATTCGGGAAAAATCATGGGCATCGACGTGCTCGACCATATCATCGTCGGTGATAACGGCTATACAAGTCTGAAAAGGGAAAATTTCTTTTAAACCGGACACAGGGAATAATAACAAGGGAGACTGAAGTGAAAGCTGACTTTACAAAAATGGAAAGGGCTTTCAGCCCGAAAACAATCGCGGTAATCGGCGATAAGAAAGCCACCGGCTACATGTGGCTTCGGTCACATCTTAAATTCGCCGGAAAATTGTACTCGGTACAGGTAGACCCGGCAGAAATCGACGGCATTAATGAACTGGGGGTGGAGAATTACACCAGCCTGATGGATATTCCCGAGCCGGTCGATTTGGCAATCGTAGCCGTCCCCCGTCACGTCGCCCCGCGCATTTGTCGGGACCTGATACAGAAGGATGCCGCAGCTGCCCATTTCTTTACCGCCGGTTTCTCGGAAACGGATACCGACGAAGGGCGTCAACTGGAGAAAGCCCTTATTGAAACCGCCGAAAAAGGCAACTTTCACATCGTCGGGCCGAACTGCATGGGCGTATTCAATCCGTCACTCGGTGTCGGCCAGGGCATACCGGGCGAGACATTACCCGAAGCCGGCCCGGTCGGATTTATCTCCCAGAGCGGTACCCACGCCGTTACCTTCAACCGACATGCCGTCATGCACGGCCTGGCAATCAATAAAACGGTCAGCTTCGGCAACGGTATCATGCTCGATTCACCCGACTACCTCGAATTCTTCGGGCAGGACCCCTCGATAAAGATAATCGGTATGTACATCGAAGGCGTTAAAAATGGAAAACGTTTTCTTAAAGTACTCAGGGAAGTCGCCGCCAGGAAACCAGTCGTTATCTGGAAAGGCGGACGTACCGAAGAAGGCGACCGGGCAATCGCTTCCCACACCGGATCGCTGGCGGTTTCTCACACCGTCTGGGATTCGGCTGTCAAACAGTGCGGGGCAATCGGCGTCGGCAACCTCGATCAGATGATAGATACCCTGAAAGCCCTCCTCTACCTGCCGCCGGTGAACGGTAACCGGGTCGGCGTGACCGGCGTATCCGGCGGGCAGTCGGTAGCGATTTCCGACGCATTCGGTGAAGCCGGGCTGCGCGTTCCGACACTGACAAAAGAATCCTACGACGAACTGGCTTCGTTCTATTCACTCATCGGCGGCGGCTATCGCAACCCGATTGACACGGCCAACCAGAACGGCCGGGAAATCCGGCGGATTATCGATATTCTTGAGCGTGACGCCAATATCGATAACCTCGCCCTGCTGGTCTCGGTAATGGGCCCCGGCGTACCTCCGGGCGGCAACGTAAAAATGCTGGCGGAGGTTCGCAAAACAACCTTGAAACCGCTCGTCGCCATCCTCGTCTGGGCGTTCTCCGGGCAGGATGTCGACCAGGCCGGCAAGCTGGCCGCGGAACTCCAGGGCGCCGGTATTCCCGCCTTCCTCTCGCTGGAACGGGGCGCTTTCGCCCTGAAAAAAGCCTGGGAATACTACTCGAATAAAAAATAGAGACGGATACCATCGCGTTGAAAAAAATAACCCTGAAACTTATACCGCTGGTACTATCGGCTTTCATCGCCGCTGCTTCTCTCTCCGGCTGTACCTTATTCAAGGACGAAACGACGGTTTCGACCGGGGAGGGGGTACTTACCCTTTACGGTACCGACCCGCATACCCTCGACCCGGCGCTTTCCGGCGATTCGACCTCGAACCAGTACGTCACCCAGATATTCAGCGGCCTTTTCCGACTCGATAACTCGCTCGAACCCCGGCCGGATATCGTAAAAAGCTGGGATGTCAGCCCGGACGGGACCGTTTACACATTCAATCTGAGGAAAGACGTGAAATTTCACGACGGCACATCCCTCACGGCTTCGGATATCAAGTATTCATGGGAACGTACCTGCAACCCTCGTACCGGTTCTCGTACCGCTAAAACCTATCTCGGGGATATCGCCGGAGCGGACGAGGTATTCTCCGGTACGGCCAGCGAAATCAGCGGTGTTCGCATCATCAACGACTACACCCTCGAAGTTACCCTCAATGCTCCCCGTTCTTATTTTCTCTATAAGCTGACCTACCCGACCACTTTCATCATCGATAAAAATAATGTAGCGTCAGGCGGTAACTGGGCGCTCAAGCCGAACGGCACCGGCCCTTTCACGCTTACCGAATGGACGGAAAGCCAAAAGCTGGTTCTGGAGCGTAACCCGCTCTACTACGGCAACCCGGCGAAACTCGATTCGGTCGTTTTCCTGCTCTGGGGAGGCATCCCGATGGTGCTGTACGAAACCGGAGAAATCGATGTTACCAGCGTCCCGGTATCCTATATCGACAAAGTAACCGACCCCTCGGAACCTTTCTACAATGAGCTTTTCATCTCGCCGAAGATGAGTCTCTACTACATCGGTTTCAATGTGACCGAGCCGCCCTTCGATGATATCAATGTCCGCCGGGCTTTTTCGATGGCAATAGACCGGGAGAAAATCACCTCCCTTATTTTCAGGGATATGTCGGAACCGGCTTTCGGGATACTGCCGCCGGGCATGCCCGGATTCAACGAGGAACTCGACGTCCTGGACTATGACCCGGAGCGAGCCCGGCAACTGCTGGCGGAATCAAAATACGGTGGCGGAGCAGCCCTGCCTCCGATTACCCTGACCACTCCCGGGCTGGGAGCGATTATTTCGAGCGACCTGGAAGCAGTCATCGAACAGTGGAAAACGAACCTGGGAGTCGAACTCGAAGTCCGGCAGCTTGAACCTGAGCGGTATATCTATCATCTCTTCGAAGAAAAAGACAGCCTTTTCGATATCGGCTGGATAGCTGATTACCCTCACCCCCAGGATTTCCTTTCGGTGCTGTTCGAAAGCGGTTCCGCCTACAACTACGGGGGCTACAGCAACCCGGAGGTCGACGCCCTTCTCTCAGAAGCCGGGCTTGAAACGGACCGGGAAGCCGGCTTCGAGCTGTACCGGCAGGCCGAAGCAAAACTGATTGAAGACGCCGCTTGCGTCCCGCTCTGGTTCGGCGAGGATTACTACCTGGTGAAACCGTACGTGTCCGGGTTCTTCATCAACGGAGTCGGCATCGTCATGCTGGATGAGGTAAGTGTTGATAAGTAAAGACAAAACCCCGATAATAAGGGTGAAATATATGGTAAGGAGAAGTTGCTCATGTCAGGAGTACTCGAAGGACTCAAAGTAATCGCTATGGAACACATGGAGGCTATTCCCGTCGCCTCCGTCTGGATGGCGGACTGGGGAGCCGAGGTAATAAAAGTTGAGCCGCTGACCGGAGACATGTACCGGGGGCTGCAGTCTGCTCATGGAATGCCCGTCGATATTGACCTCAACGGCGTCAAGGTTAACTGGACCTTTCACCTCTTCAATCGCAACAAGAAAAGCGTTGCCGTCAACCTGAAAACGGAAAAAGGCAGAGAGATAGTCATGAAGCTGGTAAAGAATGCCGATGTCTTTCTCTCGAATTATACCGTCGACGTTCGCGAAAAACTCGGGATGACCTACCAGGATATCAGTAAAGTAAACCCGTCTATCATCTACGCGACAATCAGCGGTTACGGTTCAAAGGGGCCGGAAAGCTATCAGAGAGGTTTCGACCATGCGGCAGGCTGGGCTCGCGCCGGCATGCAGTACATGATTGGCGAACCGGGCACCCCTCCGCCGAGATTACGCGGCGGCATGATTGACCGGGGGATCGCTGCCCCTCAGATTCTATCGGGCATTCTTGCCGCCTTGTGGCACAAGGAAAAAACCGGCAAAGGGCAGGAAATAGAAGCCTCACTCTTCAATTCCGGTGTCTGGACGACAGCTCTGGATATCCAGGCAGCGCTGCTCGGCACCATCGCAATCAAGGATGACCGGACCAAATCAGCGAACCCGCTCTATAATAATTACCCGGTCGGCGACGGCCGCTGGTTCCAGATGTCGATGCTGCAATCTGACCCGATATGGCCGGCATTCTGTAAATCGATTGCTAGACCCGACCTGGTAAATGACCCGCGATTCAATACCCTGAAAGGCCGCGAGGAAAACTGCGCGGAACTTATTAAAATAATCGAATCGGAATTCGCGAAACACGATGCGGATTACTGGGACAAAGTCTTCAGGGAAAACGACCTTATTTACTCAAGGATTCAAAGCCCGAGCGAGGTAGCGAAAGACCCGCAGGCTATCGCAATGGAGTTCTTCACTACACTACCCCATCCGAACGGTAGTTTCCCGATTATTGCCACGCCGATTAAATTCACCCAGAACCCGGCAGAAGTAAAAGCCGCCGCTCCGGAAATCGGGCAGGATAACGAATTAACCCTGGTTGACCTCGGTTACTCCTGGGAGGAAATCGCCCAACTGAAAGACGAAGGCGTGATACTCTAACTCATACGATAAGATTAATCCGAAAAGGGACAGCTTGAGCTGTCCCTTTTGTTCTTACGGGAAATTCGTTTTTTCCTGCCGAACATCTTGACAAAGTATCCCCTCTTTCCCTAAAGTTTGAGGTAACTTGAAGAGCTGCACCCCCTTCAAGCATAATCCGGTCAATATTTTCATACAGGAGAGATAGATGTCAGGTTTACTTGAAGGTCTTAAAGTCGTTGCCATGGAGCACATGGAAGCCATTCCGGCAGCCACCGTCTGGCTGGCCGACTGGGGAGCCGATGTCATCCGAATCGAACCGCCCGACGGCGAGATGTGGCGCGGAACGAAAAAAATCAGGGGCACTTTCCGGGCGG
>CAZOGR010000019.1:0-7217 GCA_964579355.1 uncultured Dehalococcoidales bacterium
TTGTCGATAAAGAAAAGGAATGGAAGGGCAGAACGATATCGACTCTCGATGAGGTATTGAGGCTGGTAGAATGATGGATTTTTCAGTCATAAAATTGAGGCCGGCTCAGAGCAGTGATTATGAATTCAGCTATCAGGTCAAGAAAGAAGCTGAAGGCGAGTACATTACTCAAATCTTTGGCTGGGAAGAGAATCTTCAGAGGGAATTTTTCAACAGGGAATGGAGCCAGATACCGCGGCAAATAATCGAGTATCAGGGCAGGTCAATCGGAACGATATCCGTAACCGAAGACGAAAGCGGTATTCTGATTCGCCAGTTCTTTATCACGCCTGAGTATGAAAACCAGGGTATCGGTTCGTTTCTTCTGAAAAACACTCTTGAGACTGCCGATAAAGAGCAAAAAATAGCCAGACTGAAATTTTTAACGAACAATCCGGTGAAATCGCTCTACCTGAGGCACGGCTTCGAAATAATCGGAGAAGAAGACTATTTTTACAGCGTGGAAAGGAAACCAAAGAGGGCGGATTGAACTACTGGCCGGGTTGTTTATTGATATTGAATGAATATTGAACCTGATTAACCAAGGTGTTTTGACAAAAGATAAGCATTGGAATCGAGGTACCATAAAAGAGAAAATCCTTGCATTCGAAGTGATAATTTCCTATAATGCAGACGGATAAAAATCGTAGATGTATAAAAATCCCTCTTAATCTCCCTTTAAAAAGGGAGAAGCTGAACCATCAACCTCACCTCACACTTCCGGAGAGGGATTTTTATTTTCACGGATGTAATCGTGCTTATATACGATAAAAAATTGACAAGCCTGGCAAGACAATTGCGAAAAAATATGACTAAGCCGGAGGTTTGTCTTTGGTCAAAGATACGCATGAAGCAGGTGAATGGATACCAATTTTTCAGACAGAAGCCGATTGGTGATTACATCGTTGACTTTTATTGCCCGAAAGCAAAACTGGTGATAGAAATAGACGGAGATACTCATTTTTACCAGGAAGGGATAGAAAAAGATAAAACCAGAGATGACTATCTTCGAAAAAGAGGGCTAAAAGTGCTAAGATTCAGTAATTCTGATATAACAAACAATATCGAAGGGGTTATTCAGAGAATCAAAGATGAGGTTGAATGTTTTTTAAATCCCTCTTCATCTCCCTTTACAAAAGGGAGTAAATCATACGTATGTTTATGTTAATGTCCTGGATTTATAGTAGTAGATATACTTCATGCAGAATCAATTCCCCCCTTTAGTAAAGGGGGCTAGGGGGATTTACAGATACTACCATGAAACTAATCCATTTTGCCGACCTTCATCTGGGAGTTGAGAATTACGGGAGCATCGACCCGGCGACGGGGGTTTCGTCGCGGTTGATGGACTTCCTGGCGGCGCTCGACCAGGTAGTGGATTACGCTATCGATAACACCGCTGATATCGTCATTTTCAGCGGTGATGCCTACAAGACCCGCGAACCGAGTCAGACCCAGCAGCGGGAGTTCGCCCGCCGCATCAACCGGCTGGTGAACGCCGATATTCCCCTCTTCATGGTGACGGGCAACCACGACCTGCCGAACGCCGTGGGAAAGGCAACGGCAATAGAAATTTTCGATACCCTGGCGGTCAAGAACGTTACTGTGGCGAATCGGCCCGGCCTCCACCGCATAGAAACCAGCAGCGGTGTCATTCAGGTGGCGGCACTTCCCTGGCTGCGGCGGAACGCTCTCCTCAACCGCGAAGATACGAAAGACCTCGATTTTCAGCAGATAAACGAGCGGATGCAGCAGGCGCTCTCCAACATCATCGAGTCGATGGCTGCGGACCTCGACCCCTCTCTCCCTTCGGTGCTGGCGGCACATGTGGGAGTTGCCAGCGCCCTGGTCGGCTCGGAGCGGCTGATGGCCGTCGGTCAGGAGCACTTCCTGCTTATCAGCAATATCGCCAATCCGGCCTTCGATTACGTGGCGCTCGGGCACATTCACAAGCACCAGGTGCTGAGCGAGCACCCGCCGGTCGTTTACTCGGGCAGCCTTGAAAGAGTCGATTTTGGAGAGGAGAAGGACGATAAAGGCTTTTGCGTGGTGGAAATCGAACCGGGAGCCCTTGGGAAACAGGTTTCTTTTCAGTTCCAGCCGGTGAAGGTGCGCCATTTCCGGACCATCGAGGTGGACGTCGAACCGGACGACCTCGACCCGACCGGCACCGTGCTCAGGGAAATCCGGAAATACGAGGGTGAAGTCGATAATGCGGTGGTACGCCTCCAGATTAACCTGACCGAGGAAAACGAAGGGCAACTGAGAGACAGCGAGATACGCGACGCCCTCAAAGGCGCTCACTACGCCACGGTAGCCAAGGACGTCGAACGGGAGACGAGGATACGGCTGGGGCAGTCAACGGTCGAGGAAATCGCCCCTCTCGAAGCCCTGAAAACGTACCTCGAAGTCAATTACGAACCGGAACGGGCGGCGGTGCTGCTGGAGTACGGTGAGAAACTGCTGACGGAGCATACCGAGGAATTATAGACAACTACCTTGTTCCAGAGGGGGAGACCTGATTACTGAACTGGTTCGGAGTGTTTGCCGGACAACCCCTTACTTCTTCGATGATGAGCTGGCAGATATACATACCTGGGGTAAGCAGGAAATTATGAACGCCAAAATTTATGATTTCCAGTGTAATCGGCCCGCTGAATCCTGCATGTATTGTTGGAGCTGTAAAATGGACGAGGATACCACATCGGGCCAGAGAGCTTTTTCCTTCGACCCGGGCACTATAGCAAATTTCTCCGTTGATAAGCGGAAAACTCACTTTTTCACACGTATTTGCCAAGACCAGTTGTTGAGGTTTTAGTGAGAACGGTTGGTTTTCGCTTATCGTGAAAATATCGGAATTTTTCTGTAAATAACCGGCAATATTGGGTTTTCTTAAATCCAGTTGCACCGGATTTTCAGCTTTTGGTACTAAAATTTCATTACCGAGCCGTAAATCCACTGCACTCGTGTTAAAAGGAGGTTAAACCGGGTCTGACCCGGCGATATTCTCTATGATAAAAAGACCAATCTTCAGGTCTTTCAATATTTCGACGTTACTCAGTATCATCCCTTAAGCCGGTACCTCAGCCCATCTTGATGAATTGGCCTCTAAAGGTTCAGTCGGTAAAAGAACCAGCGTTTTACTTCCGTCAGGGGATTCGCTTATTTTCGTCACCTTCAACAAATCGGCTCCGCAACTGCTTTTTTTCAACAGGCTGGTATCTATAAAAAAACTGATATCGTTCCCGTTTGAAAGCCTGAGGGACACACTTCGTTCATCGGAAAATAATCCCCGGTCGGTATTGACCTTTATCCAGATTTCATTCATGGTTTTCTGCCTTTCCCATAACTGAACAGTTTTACTATATGTTAATTCGTAAAGTAGCATATATGTTCGGGTTTCGTCAACTGGTTTCTATTACAGTAATCGAAAAAAGCTCGTGTTTCGATACGGTGGGATTTCGTCATATCGGCGGTTATTGGCGGTGAAATCCCGGTATCGATAGTTTCGGGTTTTTCTATATGCGGGGCAATAAGGTTCGTAATGGCCGGAAAACCTGTTCCTGACCGATAACCTCTTCATGGAATTCACCCTTCTTCCAGTATACCCGGTAGGCGTTCGCCTCGTTTTTTGAAGAAATAATACGGTATGTATCATCGACAATTTCAATTGCACCGCAGTTATCGATAGCGATAGCAAAACCACGGCTTTTTTTCATCATTTCCTTTAATGCCGGCTTTCTATCAGCTTCGACATCGTAGTGCGGGCAGAACAGGGCATCGACGAGATTCATCCCTCGTATTTTTATGTAGTAAGAAGACGTGGCAGTCAGCCGGTGTGAATGCCCGTACCGGAACCAGCAAATCGAGCCGGCGCTCAATCCGGCCATGACTGTGCCCTGTCGGTACGCCTCGACCAGCAGTTTATCGACACCCGTTTTTCTCCACCACCTCAGCATTCTCAACGTATTGCCTCCTCCGACATAGACAATATCGGCTCCGGAAATTTTTCGTTTTATCACGCTGAAATCCGGCCTGTCCTTGATGAGGAGCAGTGAATCGATTCGACAGCCCAGGGTGGTTCCGAAATGTTTCATGACAGTTTCGACGTATATTTCCGGATCACCGGAAGCAGTCGGAATAAAGAGGAGTTTCGGATTTTTCACGCCGCTCAGCCTGATGATTTCTTCATCGACAGAGGTTGTTTCGACCGGATATCCCGGCCTGCCTATCTCGCCTCCGCCCAGAGCGACCATTTTTCCCATAGTGCATGCCTCGTGCGGGTATTATACCACAGGTTTATACATGTATTGACAGGGTAAGTATCGGAGCGGTATACTGCCATTACGAACATTGCGATGATGAACCGACTCAACTCATACACAACTCCCGTGACTATGACTCGCACTCCGAAGTGCCGGGTACTCTGTGTATGGTTGATTTCGCGCGATATCTGAAGCAATCCGTCGAAACAAAGAAACACAGGGCCCGGCAGACGAAAACTGCCGGGCTTTTTTGTTATCTGAAAAAATCAAAAAAGGAGAAAAGGAAGATGGTAATCAAAGCAGCGGTCATCGGTGTCGGACTGGTCGGAGAAACGATAGTCTCGTGTCTGAAGGAGCGGAACTTTCCCTGCGAATGGCCTCCCCGGATAGCCGCAACACGGGAGCGAACGGAGGTTGTCGACGGAGAAAGAATGAATGTGCTGGAGACGTCGGCGGAGGTGTTCAAAGGAATCGACCTTGTCCTGTTTGCCGGAAAAGAAGGGGCGAACGGGGCAAGTTCGATATGGCGGGAAACCGCCGAAAAGGAAGGGGCAATCTGTGTCGATAACGGCCGCGATTTCCGGATGGCCGGAGATGTACCGCTGGTCGTACCGGAGGTGAACCCGCAAGCAATCGAAAAGAAGACGCGGTTTATCGCCAGCCCGAACTGCTCGACCATTCAGCTTGTCGTGGCTTTGAACCCGATACATAAGAAAGTGAAAATAAAACGCATCCGGATTGCCGGATACCAGTCGACGAGCGGATACGGGGTAAAAGGTCCGGAGGAACTGAGGAAACAGACCCCGTTCGCCCTGGAATCCCTGGAAAACATACCGTATGATACTTCGGTGTTTCCGAGGCCGATTGCCTTCAACTGCATTCCGCAGATAGAGCCGTTCATGGAGTTCGATTACACCCGGGAAGAACTGAAGCTGACGTACGAGACCCGGAAAATTATGAACGATGAAAGGATTCGGGTTTCGGCGACCTGCGTGCGGGTACCGGTGTTCGTCGGGCACGGCCAGGCGGTCTGGCTGGAGACGGAAAAAAAGATACCACCGGCTGAAGTCAGAGAATTGTTGCGGGAATCGCCCGGGGTCACGGTGCTCGATGACGTGTCTGCGGAAAAGCCGGTTTTTCCGACGACCCTCGATGTCAACCGGTACAGGGATTCGGTGATGGTCGGCCGGATTCGGGAGGATACCGCCTGCGAGAACGGGATTGCCCTGTGGATAGTCGCCGACAACCTGCGCAAAGGGGCGGCTCTGAACGTCGTCCAGATTGCCGAGGAACTTGTCAGGAAGGGGATGCTGGGATAATACTATAACCGGGAGAAGGGATAAACAGGTATGAAGACCGACTGCTCCGCCTACGACAACTTCGCCTGGGTTTATAACCGGCACTGGGGGATGAGATTCACGCCCGGGGCGGTAGCGGTGCTGGATGAGGCGGTGTTTCCCGGACTGCCGGCTGGCGCCGAAATCCTCGACGCATGCTGCGGCACCGGCCAGCTTGCCGGGATACTGGCGGAGCGGGGCTACCGGGTAACCGGGCTGGACGGTTCGGGCGAAATGCTGAAATACGCGGGAGAGAACGCTCCGGATGTCGATTTGATTCACGCCGATGTCCGGGCGTTCAGCCTGCCGGAACGTTTCGACCTTGTTACCTCTTTTTTCGATTCGCTGAATCACATAATGACGCTCGAAGAACTGGAACAGGTTTTTCGAAACGTCCGTTCATGCCTGAAACCGGGCGGGCAGTTTCTCTTCGACCTGAACCTCGAAGCCGGCTACCTCGACCACTGGAAAGGGTATAACGGCATCGTCGAGGACGACCATGTCTGCCTGTTTCCCATGGAGTATGACGCAGAGAATCAACTGGCGAAATTCGATGCAGTGATATTCCGGCTCATCGACGGCGACTGGTACCGTTCGGAGGTGCATTTGACGCAGAGAGCATATCCGGTCGATGACGTGCGTTCGGCGCTCGAAAAGGCAGGATTCGAGGTTGCGGATGTTTTCGACTATTCTGTCCAGTCGGGCATGCAGGCAGTGACGGACGTTTCGCCGAGGGCGTTTTTCCTGTGCGGGAGGAGATGACAAGTAAAAAAGAGAAGGTACGACTAGTTGTCATTACGAAATTCACCGTCAACTGTTCGCATCCCGTACTTTAGTCGGGAAGGTGAAATGAAGCAATCCCGAAAAATCAGGCATATAATACACTGATGAATGTCAATACTCCTCGTAATGACGAATATTGTTCTCACATCCTTGCGAAAAAAAGTTGGCGATAGTATAGTCATTGAGTGTGCAGTGAAAGAATGAGTGAGTACAATTCGGAAAACGTCAGGGCTGAAACGACGATGCTGATTAACCGGCTCAAATCCATCCTTTCTGCCAAAAATATCGAAGCTTATCTGGTCGGCGGTTTCGTCCGCGACATGCTGCTGAAAAGACCTTCGGCGGATATCGATATTGCCGTAAAAGCGAACGCCCAGGCGGTTGCTGCGGAAGTTGCCGAAGCTTTTCACGGGAAATTCGTGCCGCTCGACGAGAAAAACGATATCGCCCGGGTCGTTCTGACCGGCGATGCGAAACCGGGAATACTCGATTTTTCTTCGTATAAGGGGACGATAAAGAGCGATCTTGCCCGGCGGGATTTTACCATCGACGCCATGGCGGTTGCCTTACCTGAATTTCGGTCAGATAACTCCCGAACGGAGATAATCGACCCCTTCGGCGGGCGGCGGGATATCGAAGCCGGCCTTATCCGGGCGGTCAGCGAAGAGGTGTTCGTGCTCGATGCGGTCAGGCTGCTGCGGGCTGTCCGCCTGGCGGGAGAACTCGGCTTCACCATCGAACCGGAAACGGAATACCTGCTGAAAGAATACGGGCACCTGATATTCGATGTCGC
>CAZOGR010000019.1:7317-15636 GCA_964579355.1 uncultured Dehalococcoidales bacterium
AACCGGAAACGGAATACCTGCTGAAAGAATACGGGCACCTGATATTCGATGTCGCAGGCGAGCGTATCCGGGAAGAACTGCTGCGGTTACTGGCGCTGCCCGGCGCAGGGAAAATGCTGAAGTACCTTGATGAACTGGACCTGCTGACGGGGATTTTTCCGGTGCTGGAGGAAAGCCGGGGCGTCGAACAGCCGAAAGAGCATTACTGGGATGTTCTCGAACACTCGCTTGCAACGGTAGAAGCTTTGGAATTTATCCTCGGCGAAGGACCGTGGGACCATGTCGATGCAAAGGTGCTGGGATCGGTGCCGATTTCCGAAACAATTCGCGAACACTTTGCCTCCGAAGTTTCGGGCGGCAGTACCCGGAAATTGCTCCTGAAACTGGCCGCCTTGCTGCACGATACCGGTAAACCGTTAACGAAGACGTTCGACGAAACCGGGCGGATGAGGTTTTTCGGCCACGGGCAGGAAGGGGCTGAACTGGTCGTAACGATGCTCGAAACATTACGCTTCAGCGCGAAAGAAATACGAACTATCGAAACGGAAATCATCAACCACATGCGCCCGATGCAGATGAGCAACGAGGGAATGCCGTCCGACCGGGCGATTTACCGGTATTTCAGGGATACCGGAGACGCCGGACTGGACATTCTTTTCCTGAACCTGGCCGACCACCTGGCAGCGAGAGGTCCTGAACTCGATATTAAAGGTTGGAAGGAACACAATACTCTGGTAGAATATGTAATCAGGAAGAAATACGAAAAAGAAAAAATCGTAAACCCTCCCAAGATAATAGACGGTTATGATATAATGAAATCTCTCGGACTTGACGCCGGCCCGCGTATCGGGGAATTACTGGAAGCGGTACGGGAAGCGCAGGCGTCAGGAGAGATTGAGGACAGGGAAGAAGCCCTGTCTTTTGTTAAGAGGATACTGGAAGAAGACGGACTTCCCGGGCGGGAAGAGAGATAAACTAAAAGGAAGGGCGGCGCCGGCTGCTCCTGACACAGAAATAGAGACAGAGGATGCTTAGAAGAAATACCTGGGTATTTACAGCGGTACTGATTGTTTTTGCTCTGGCACTGGCGGTTGTTTTTCCTGTTGAAAAAGGTGCGTTGTTCGGGAAAAACATTCGCCTCGGGCTTGATTTGCAGGGCGGCCTGCACATCGTTTACCAGGCGGACCTTTCCGGAGTTGAATCCGACGCCCGGAAAGAAGCTCTCGAGGGCGCCAGGGCGGTGCTGGAAAATAGAGTCAACCCCCTGGGCGTAACCGAGCCAATCATCCAGATTCAGGGTGAAGACCGTATCATCATTCAACTTCCGGGCATCGATATCACGGACAAAGAAAAAGAACGGCTTGCCCGGGTCGATATGCTTGAATTCGGTGAACTGGTCACCGATAACGGCACATACAAGTGGGAAAACGAACTGGGTAAGTGGAAACCGGCCACGGCGGTTATCGACGGTGAGGAAAAAGCCCTTACCAGCCGGTACTTCAAGACGAATACCGAACTGAGGCAGAATACGCTCGACGGTTCTTTATATCTGTATTTCGAATGGGATGAAGAAGGCAGCGTAATCTCCGAACAGGTGACCGGCAGGCTGGCGGCAACGCAGGCGCGCATGGGAATATTCGACGGCAGTGATTCGCTGCGAAGCGAAGACGGCCGCCCGGTGGCGCCGGCTGTCAGAGATACCATCATCGATAGCGGCATCATCGAAGGACTGGACCTGGAAGACGCGACCAACCTGTCACGCCAGTTGAACTTCGGTCGTCTTCCTATACCTTTGGAGATTGTCTACGACCAGACGATATCCCCGACACTCGGTTCCGACTTCGTTGGGATGAGCCTGAAAGCGGGGATTATCGGTATTCTCATCGTTATCCTTTTCATGGCCTTGTACTACCGCGTTTCCGGCCTGCTGGCCGGGCTGGGGCTGATTTTCTACGGAGTCCTGGTGTTTGCGATATTCAAGCTCTGGCCGGGATTCACCCTGACGCTGGCGGGAATCGGCGGTTTCATTCTTTCGATAGGTATGGCGGTCGATGCCAACGTGCTGATTTTTGAAAGAATGGAAGAAGAATTACGTGCCGGGCGGACGCTTGGGGCGGCAATCGAAGCCGGCTTCAATCGTGCCTGGACGGCGATACGTGACGGCAATATCACAACCCTGATTGTCTGTCTGATACTTTTCTGGCTGGGCAGCAGTATCGTATCGAGCGCCGCGGTGCAGGGATTCGCTCTGACCCTGGCAATCGGTGTCATCGCCAGCATGTTCTCAGCAATTATCGTTACCCGTACGCTGCTCAGGCTCTTTATCGGCACTTCGCTGGCGAAACATGTCCACTTATTCTGCCCCCATCTTGGAAGGAAACAAAGTTGAACATCATCGGTAAAAGACGCTGGTTTTTCGCAATAACAGGCGTTGTTCTGGTTGCCTGTGTCATATTTCTTGGCGTATTCGGGCTGAAGGCCGGAGTGGAGTTCAGCAGCGGCTCGGTTATGACCATCGGTTTCGAAGAAGAAGTCGCCAAGGAATCGCTCCAGAACAAGTTAGCCGAACTGGGATACGGGAACGTTATCATCCAGGAAGTCGGAACCGGCGACCTCCTGGTGCGGCTGCCGAGGCTCACCCAGGGAGAAAAAACTACTCTTGAGACGGCTCTTCTCGAAGAGTTCGAGGGTATGGTTATCAGGGAATTCGATGATGTCAGCGAAATGGTTGCTGCCGAGACGACCCGGAACGCGGCTATCGCGGTAGGGGTGGCTGCCATCGGTATACTTCTCTATATTGCCTGGGCGTTCCGCCGGATGCCGCACCCGTTCCATTACGGCATATGCGCGGTAGTGGCGCTGGTTCACGATGCCGTTGTGGCGCTGGGTGTTTTCGCTCTGCTCGGGGGTATTTTCGGATGGGAAATCGACCTCCAGTTCGTTATCGGAATTCTTGCCGTCATCGGTTACAGCGTCAATAACACCGTAGTGGTTTTTGATAGAATCCGGGAGAATTTACTGAGTGGCGGCCGGGTGTCTTTCACAACGGTTGTTAATAACAGCCTCGTCGAGACACTGACCCGTTCGTTGAACACCAGTGTTACGACGCTGTTTGTGGTGGTAGCTCTGATTCTATTCGTCGGGGCCGCCATACAGAATTTCAGCGTTATTTTGCTGATAGGTATACTCGCTGGTACCTACAGTTCGATTTTCATCGCTCCGTCGATTCTGGTTGTCTGGCACAGCCGGCGCGGGGCGCAGGTAGAAGCCTAGCCTGGATTCCCTGAGGGCAAGGGCATAAACATGTTTTCTACGCGAAAAGGCGCTGCCAGGCTGGCGTTTCTTGTCATTTCAGGCCTGGTAATCATCAAGGCGGTGGTCTCTTTCGTTACCGGCAGTATCAGTATAACTGCTCAGGCGGTTGACAGCGTCCTCGACCTTTTTGCCGTCGGTGTCACTTTTTTCGCGGTCCGGATGGCAGATACGCCGGCGGATGAAGAGCATCCGTTCGGTCATGGAAAAATCGAGGGTATCGCCGCCGGTGTACAGGCAATCCTGATATTTGGCGCCGGCGGGTGGATTATCTATACGTCGGTCGACCGTATTATCAACGGTTTCGAAATAGAGATGTCCGAAGCCGGTATCGGTGTCATGGTCGTTTCCGTCATCGCCAGTGTTTTACTATCCCGCCATTTACGGAGGGTTGCGCGAAGTACCGATTCGCTGGCTCTCGAAGCTTCCGCTCAAAATATCAATGCCGATATCTATTCAGCCCTCGGCGTCCTGGCGGCGATGGTCGTTATCCGTATCACCGGATGGGCGATAGCCGACCCGATTGTCGGTATCCTGGTTTCCGTTCTGATTCTGAAATCGGCTTTCGAGGTTTTCAGGAACTCGACGAAAGACCTGCTCGATAACCGGCTGCCCGAAGTAGACGAAAAGGTGATAATCTCATGTATCGAAGAGCATACCCATCTGCATGCCGGATATCACAAGGTACGGACGCGCCGGGCGGGCAACCAGCGGTTCGTCGATTTTCATCTGATGCTGCCGAAGAACATGAGTATCGAAAAAGCTCATTCAATGGCCGACCATATCGAACATGATATCGGAGAGCGATTGAAGAATATCAGCGTCACTATTCACATCGAACCCTGTGATACCGAGTGCGAGCAGTGTCGTATCGCTTCGTGCAGTATCAGGTCGCACCGGGGAGTCGAAGATATAAGATAAAGCCGGCTATTCCCGGTTGCTGTTCAGAAAATACCCGGTGAGGATATCGTCTATCTTCTGCCAGAAATCGCTTTGTTCGATACCGAGTTGAGCCGAAATTATGTCTTCGATTTCACTTTCGTAGCGGTGGTGCGTCAGGAGTGATTTCACCAGTCCCGGATGATTTTCCTCCAGGTAGCGAACAATCCAGTATCCCCGGCTGTCGTGGTAGGCAATCCGGTCGATTCTCATACGGGAGAGCCGGCTATAGGAAGGCGGTTCGGCTTTCGGTGTATATTCCCTGATGAGGGTCAGCGTTTCAGGGCGAATCATCGGTGTGCCGGCATATTCTTCCGCCCCGTAGAGAGCGATGCCTTCGTTCAGCCACATGGGGAGAACCAGGTGTGCCGAACAGGCGTGAATCAGTTCATGGCAGGTGACGTTTTTGATTTTCCTGTCGAAATCGGATTCTTCGATGTACAGGAGCGAGCCGATTCTCTTATCGCTCCGTTCGAGGAGGCGAGGCGGTTTGATGCCGATAGCTATCCGCTTCCCGTAGCGCTGCGTCCAGGCGGCGCTGTACGGCCAGGTCCGGCGGATGCGGGGCATCCAGAGCGGCCAGGTCGGGAGCAGGCTCAGCTTCCACTTCGGGGGGGCGGAATTGAAGAGAAAACCGAGCCATGATGTCATCACATAGATGCGGCAGTCGTTCGGCGGCGATAAGCCCCACTGTCCGGCTGCCAGTTTAAAGGTAGCTTCGCAGCACTCGGCAATCAGGTCGGCGGTGCGGGTTTCTTTACCGTCAAACAGAATTCGGATATTTCCGATTTTTTTCGTGCTCATGGTTGTATTATACCGAAAATCGGGCCTGGTTGTATCGTTACCGGTTCGCTTGAGTAAAAGTAATCGTTTCATTATACTGGAAATGAAGTGGCTGTGAATGACAACAGCCCGGAGGTGGTCACGTGCTTCAGATAGAAAATCTTCACCTGGTAGTTAACGGCATTCCGATACTCAAAGGACTGAATCTCGAAGTTGGTAACGGGGAAATTCACGGGGTGCTCGGCGAAAACGGTACCGGGAAAACGACGCTTGCCTATATCATCATGGGAGTTAACGGCTACCGGGCAACCGGAGGCCGGATGCTCTTCGATGGCGAAGATATTACGCATATGTCCGTGTCCGAACGGGCGCAAAAAGGTATCAGCCTCGCCTGGCAGGAGCCGGCCAGAATTGAGGGGCTGACGGTGATGGATTACCTGAGCCTGAGCGGCAGCAGTCCCGGGCTCAAGAAGATTTACCAGTGTCTCCAGGCGGTAGGCATGGACCCGGCCAGGTACCTTCACCGGGATATCGATGCCACCCTCAGCGGCGGCGAGCGAAAGAGAATCGAAATGGCATCGATTCTCGCCATGCAACCGAAGCTGGCGATTCTGGATGAGCCGGATTCGGGAATCGATATCGTCTCCATGCCGCTGCTGCTCGAAGGAATGCGGGAACTGAACCGTCAGGGATCATCCATATTGATGATTACCCACAGCCAGGAAATTGTCAGCGTGGCCCACAAGGTTTCGGTGCTCTGTGCCGGTACGATATTGAAAACAGGATCACCGGTTGATATGAGCGACTGGTTCAGGGATAACTGCCAGAGTTGTGCCCATATCAATGAACCAGACATTTTCGATGAGTTCAACACCGCCGTTAAGAAAGGGAACACCGATGCTTAGTCGTGCAATTGAAGATGAATACAGAGGAATGGTCGAAGCGTACGGAAAAGCCGGCGGGAATAAAGATGCTCTCTCCGATGTAAAAACCGGAAAACTCGTCATTCATGAAAATAAAGTACTTAATTCGGGTGCGATTGATGGTGTCATTATCGATACCACTCAGACGGAAAACGGGGTAAAAATTGTTTTTACTGTCGAGGAAGGCAAGAAAATTGAGAAGCCGGTCCACCTCTGTTTCGGCATGCTGCCGAAAGACGGTCTCCAGGAAATAGATTTCCGGGTTGATTCCCGGAAAGACAGTGAGGTGAAAGTGGTCGCCCACTGCATTTTCCCGAACGCGGTTAAAATCATTCACAAGATGGATGCGGATATCGTCATCGGCGAGAATGCCAGTTTCGATTACCGAGAGACGCATTACCATGGCGAGGAAGGCGGCGTCGAACTGCTGCCGAAGGGAAAGGTAACCATTCGGAAGGGCGGTTCTTTCTACAGTACCTTCGCTATCAGCGACGGCAGGGTCGGCCGGATGGACTATGATTTTGACATCTACTGTCTCGAAGATAGTGTTGCCGAACTGGTCGTGAAAGCCTACGGGAGAGGCGATGACGAAATTAAGATAGCCGAGCGGGTTTACCTCAACGGAAAAGGTGCCCGGGGAATGGCGAAAAGCCGCATCGTGCTGAGCGACAAAGCCAGAGCGGAGGTCAGGGGTGAAACCTACGGGAATGCGGCCGATTCGCGGGGGCATATTGACTGTATGGAGCTGATAAACGGCAACGAGGCGATGGCAACGGCCATACCGATTGTGTCCGTGACGAATGATAAGGCTAAGGTCACCCACGAGGCGGCCATCGGTAGTGTCGATAAGAAACAGGTCGAGACGCTGATGGCGCGCGGCCTCGATGAAGACAAAGCCGTGGATGTTATTGTGAAAGGTATTCTCAAATAGACCTTATGACAGGGCTGGTACGCATGAATAATCAGTGGTCAAAGGTTTCTAAATCCCTTTCAATCTCCCTTTACAAAAGGGAGAAGCTGCATCGTCTGTCTCCTTTCATTCGTCCGAAGAGGGATTTTTCGGACGTCCTCAGACTACGATTGACACTCGATGTAAAAAACATACAAGTAATAAAGCTGGTGCAAACAGTACCTTTCAGTACACGGAGAAAAGGTGCCGGACTATGTCACTCGATTTAACCAGGGTCGCCTCACAGGTCGGCAACCTGCTGGCCAGGTTGAAAGACGGACTGAACGAACGGCATGAGCATTTGCGTATTGCGCTTGAAACAGCCCGAAGGGAAACCGAAAATCCCGACCGGCTGAAGCGGAAGCTGAACGCCAGTAAAACGACCTGGCTGACAGCCGGTATTACCGAGGGAATCGATACCGGATACCCCGCTCCGGGCATGCCGGGTGATTTTACCATTGTTGCCACGGACGGGTCGCATATCGATGTGGACCGCCATCGCGCCGCGCGGTGTTACCTCATTAATATCGGCAGCGTGACTCTCAGCTATGGTACTCGACCTGAAGCAGTACTCGAAAGCCTGCCGAACCTTTACGTTGCCGAGGACGAACTCGTTATTACCGAACCGGGAACGAACCGGGAATTTCCGGTGGAGGGGGCGTTGCTTGGTTTGAAACGGGATGTCGAAGAAGGTATCCGGCTGGCGGAACTGGCGGAAAAACAGCCTGCCGGGAGCGTCACCCTGGCGCTCGTGGACGGCACAATCATCCGCTTCGGCCTGACGACCGGCAATTACAGTGATTACGTTATTAAGAAACTGCTCGATGAGGGGTACCTGAAATGCCTCGACCGGATGAAGGCGCTGAACACTGACAGAAAATGTGCCCTTGCCAGCTATATCAGTCTGCCGGGGAGTAACGATGTCGTGAATTCACTGAAAGTTGCCGTCTGTCCGCACGATCCCCTCAATACCGATACCCACTGCAAAGAATGTACGACCCGTGAGTGCCGGTGGCTTTCGGGTATCCGGGACCGGGACCTGTTCGGCGGCATACTCGGAGAGAATGAACGGTCGGCGCTATTTTACACGACTTCCTCAATCGTCGAACGGTACGGCGAACACGCCGTTTATTTTTACTACCTCAACACGGACGAGGAGATAGCCAGGGTCGAGGTTCCGAAGTGGGTGGCGGAGGACCCGGAACTGCTCAGCCTGACCCACGCCCTTATACTCGACCAGTGCCGGCGGGGTCAGGGGTATCCGGTAGCGCTCTCCGAAGCTCACGAGCAGGCGGTCGTCACCGGCGCTGACCGGGAGAACTTCTGGCAGTTCGTCGAAATGTCGCTCACCGGTGAAAAAATGTCAACCTGCATGTCCGCCAAGAGTCGCAGCAAGAACACCAGGTGGGTGTA
>CAZOGR010000020.1:0-15623 GCA_964579355.1 uncultured Dehalococcoidales bacterium
TTACTCCTTTATCCTGGTATCTTCGAAGGCTTTTTTCAAAGCGTTCATATTTCGTTCCGCAAGGCGTCCGAAGCGGACATTCAGCGGTTCGGCAAGAGACTCTATATCGACCACGCCCGTCGCTTTCAGTAAAGCGCCAATCATTGTCGTATTAACGATATTTACCTTTAGTATCTCGGTGGCAATAGCTGTCGCATCTACCACCGCCAGTCTCCACTTCTTATCGAATTTTGCGGCTACGTCTTCGAGCGGATGTTTCGTATTCAGTATTATTACCCCGCCATCCTTCAGCCCGGAGGTAACATTGACAATCGATACCAGTCCCGAGTCAAGAATAACAACCGCATCAGGTTCAGTAATTTCCGCTCTGACTCGAATTGGTTCCGACTTGCTTATTCGGTCGAATGCCAGAACAGGAGCTCCCCGGCGCTCAGGGCCGAAGCTCGGAAAAGCCTGGGCATATTTTCCTTCGGCGATAGCCGCTCTGGCAAGCAGTTCAGCGGATGTCACAGCGCCCTGGCCGCCCCGCCCATGCCATCTGATTTCAACGAGTTCTGCTGTTTGAATCAAATTTCCCTCCTGTTTTTAAAAATAGTTATCCCTTGACTGGATTGTTGGGGATATAAAAAATACCCCTGGGGCGACTCGAACGCCCGCACCCAGCTCCGGAGGCTGGTGCTCTATCCACCTGAGCTACAGGGGCATACCACTATAATAAAACATTACCCCTTTTAGAGGCAAATGAACCAGGACAGAAAGTACTATCGTAGTATCTTCGGCGAGAACATGTATTGTGTAGTTGTTTTCAGGATTTTTCGTATAGCGGCAAGCTGATTTTTATATATAATGATTCGGTCTCCCCTCATCGTTACCGGCATACCCAGTACCGCCGACATTACGACGGACTCATACTCACCCCGGCATATAATATACAGCTCATCATCACCCGGATTTATTTCTATTATAACCGGAAGGAACAAATCCTGCCAATCCTGAGCCGGGAGAATCGTCGAAAGATAATCCAGTTCTTTCCTTTTAATAAGCTGAAGGCTGCCGTCAGCACAGATAATCGAAGGTGTTTTCTCGGAAATAAGCTGCCGGAGAGATTTCTGTTTTCCCGGCAACTGAGCATTGAGGAACCGTAATTCCTCTTTCATCGAATTCTGAATTAACCGGTCGTATCTGCCTTCATCAAGCATTTGTTTCCTTTTTTTCGAGGATGAGCTTGACTTGCTTCAGGCGGGCTTTTTCTTCACGGTCCCTTTCCTCGAATTTCATGGTAAGGAACCTGATGGTTTGTTCAAGATTCGGAATAACCATGTACTCAAGAGCGTTAACAATTCTCTTGGTACGATTTATTTCTTTGCCGAGGATTTCAAGCGTACTTTGCAGCTCCGCCAGAGCGACCAGGCTTTCAAGACTTTTTTCGGCAAGCTGAGACGTTCTGTCCAGGTATGATGAGGTATCTACCTGGCTGTAACCATCTTTTTTCTTGCCGGTATCCTTCATTTCAAGAAGGGGCACTTTTGTACCTGCGATATTACGTGATCCTGAGACTATTTCAAGTTCCCTCTCCGCCCCCGTCAATTCTTTTCCCAGAGCAATGTAGCCATGGTAACCGGCAGTAATCGAAAGTGAGGTATACGCGCCCTTGAAGTGTTCGTTCATATTCTGCCGGGCTTCGACAGTTTCCCGGGCAAGCTGGAGAAACTCCATGACGAGGATGGAAAGCCGGTCTTTCAGGATACGCCTGATTTTCGAAGCGAGCGTCAGCCGCTTGCGCATCCGGATAAGCTCGATTTTTGTCAGTCGTCGGTTACTTTTCTGCGTCATTTACCGGCCTTCAGCGTTTTCCCTGTATTTTGGCAGGTATTTTTTAATCAGTTCCTGGCTTACCAGCTTAAGGTCCTCTTCCGGCAGAGCGGAGAATAATTTCCAGCCGATATTGAGCGTTTCCTCGATGGTTCTTTTTTCATTTTCGCCCTGTGAAAGAAACTCATTCTCGAACCGGTCGGCGATTTCAAGGTAAATCTTATCCCGGTCGCTGAGAGCATCGGTACCAACGATGGTCGAAATCTCACGTAAATCGCAGCCTTCCGCGTAAGCCGAGTAAAGTTGCATGAAGACATTATTGTGGTCTTCACGGGTCTTTCCCGGACCGATACCTTCTTTCATCATTCTTGACAGCGAAAGGAATACATCGATGGGAGGATAGACACCCTTCCTTTCAAGGTTTCTCGAAACGACTATCTGGCCTTCCGTGATGTAGCCGGTCAGGTCGGGTATCGGGTGGGTAATATCATCATCCGGCATGGTGAGAATAGGCATGATGGTAACCGAGCCTTCCTGCTCGCGTATCCTGCCGGCGCGCTCGTACATGGTAGCAAGGTTAGTATACATGTAGCCGGGGTAGCCGCGCCGTGACGGGATTTCTTCTCTCATCGCCGAGAGTTCCCGGAGAGCTTCGCAGTAGTTTGTCATATCGCTGAGAATAACCAGCACGTGCATATTCAAATCGAACGCCAGGTACTCCGCAGCGGTAAGAGCCAGCTTCGGGGTCGATAAACGTTCGATGACCGGGTCGGACGCCGTGTTGATAAAGGCGATGGTCCTTTCCCGGGCACCGGTCTGTTCAAGGTTCTGGATAAAGAAAGCTGCATCGTCGTAACTGACGCCGATTGCTCCGAAGACAATGGCGAATCCTTCGTCCTTCCCTTTCACAGCCGCCTGCCGGATAATCTGAGCAACCATCCGGTTATGAGGCATGCCGGTACCGCTGAAAATGGGCAGTTTCTGCCCTCTGACAAGGGCGTTAAGGCAATCGATTGCGGAAATACCGGTCTCGATGAACTCCGCCGGTGGTTCGCGCTTGGCCGGGTTTATCGGTTCGCCGTTAATATCCAGATACTTGACCGGTATAATTTCCGGTCCGTCGTCCATCGGGTTACCCATACCGTCGAATATCCGGCCGAGGATATCGGGTGATACAGGTAATTTTAACGTTTCACCGCGGCAGCGAAGTTTGCTGCCGGCCATATCCACTTCACTGACACCTCCGAACACCTGGATAATGGTCGATTCTTCACTGATATCGATTGCTTCTCCGCGTTTTACTTCCCCGGTCGATAGTTCGATATCGACAATCTCACCGTACTGGATACCGGGAATATGGTCGGCTATCAACAACGAGCCTTTCGCTCTCTGGAACGAGCCGGTTTCTTTTATGTAAAGAGGAGAATCCGCCATTATGCACCTCCCTTTCCGGATACGAGGCTTGTTTCCATATCGGAAATTATCTGTTTAACGTTCTGTTCGAATTCTTCATTAGGGATATCCTTCAAACGCGATATCCTGGTTACTATCGGAGAATACCTCAATTCGTTTACGTCTACCCCGTTTTTCAACGATTCCTGGGCCAGTTCGTCGTACCGGATGATAACGCTCAGCATCTGGTGAGCTCTCGCCGGTACGCAATAGGTATCTATAGCATGGTAGGCACTCTGAGCAAGGAAGTCTTCCCGTATCATCCTGGCGACTGCCATCAGGAGTTTATCGCCATCGGGTAAGGCTTCCGGTCCGACCAGCCTGACGATTTCTTCAAGTTCCGATTCCTGCTGAAGAATCCTTAAAGCGGTCGCTCTCGTCGTCGCCCAATCCGGGCTGATTTGCGACCACCAGCCTTCGACAGCATCCGCGTACAGGCTGTAACTGGACAACCAGTTGATAGCCGGGAAATGACGCCGGTTGGCCAGCGACGCATCGAGTGAATAGAGTGCGTCAACGATGCGGAGAGTGTTCTGCGTCACCGGTTCGGAGAAGTCACCGCCCTGGGGGCTGACCGCACCGGCGATAGTCACCGAACCTTTGCGGCTGGGACTGCCGATACATTCGACCAGTCCTGCCCGCTCATAAAACGAAGAAAGACGAGAACCGAGGTAAGCCGGATATCCTTCTTCACCGGGCATTTCTTCAAGACGGCCGCCGATTTCTCTCATGGCTTCCGCCCAGCGTGACGTAGAGTCGGCAACCATCAATATGTCATACCCCATATCCCGGTAGTACTCGGCCATGGTGACACCAACGAAAACGCTGGCTTCACGGGCAACGACCGGCATGTTGGAGGTATTCGCGATAAATATTTCTTTTTCCTGGAGAAGCCTGCCGGTATTGGGGTCCTGTAACTGTCTGAAACTGTAAAGCACGTCAGCCATCTCATTGCCGCGCTCGCCGCAACCGACATAGATATTGAGGTGCGTCTGCGCCCATCGGGCAAGCTGCTGAAGCGATACGGTCTTGCCGGTGCCGAATCCGCCGGGGATAGCCGCTTTGCCACCCAGCGCCAGGGGGAACATGTAATCAAGGATTCTCATGCCGGTAACCAGCAGTTGAGACGCCTTGAAACGTTCTTTATATACTCTCGGTTTGCGAACCGGCCAGCGCTGCATCATCGGTAACTCAATCAGCTTACCGTCCGATTCGAGCCGGACTACCGTTTCTTCGACAGTGAATTCGCCCTTGCGGATATCTCTGACCGTTCCGCTCATACCGGGCGGTACCATGATTTTGTGTTCGATGAGGAACGTTTCCGGGACCGTGCCGATAATATCTCCTTCAAATACCTTATCACCGGCCTTGACGGTCGGAGTGAAATCCCATTTCTTATCAAGAGGCAGAGCTGAAGCTTTCACGCCCCGTTTGAGGAACGAGCTTGTTTCCATCAGGGTGATGAGCGATTTCTGGATGCCGTCATAGATAGAGCCGACAATACCGGGACCCAGGTCAACGGTAAGAATATTTCCGGTCCCCCGGACTTTCTCACCGAGTGTCAGTCCCTGAGTTTCCTCATGAGCCTGAATAACCGCCCGGTCGCCTTCAAGGCCGATAATCTCGCCAATCAGGCCTTCATTACCGATTTCAACAACTTCATAAACCTGCGTCCCTTTCATGCCGGTGGCTATAATGACGGGACCGGAAATTCTCCATATTTCACCCATAGCATCCTGCCTCCTTGAGCGCTATCAAATTTCTATATCAAAACCAACGTATTTTCTGACGAATGCCCGGTAATACTTCGAGGCATCTTCACTGCCCTGGCCGGTCCTGGCCGGCACTTCGATTATCACCGGGAAAAGGTTTTTATCTTCGGATACGGCATCGATGATGTCACGGACATAACCGGCATATTCCGACTGTATGGCGATGATGCTGATGTTCGGCTCGTCGACAAGCTCTTTCATCCTGTTCCTGACATCGCTTTCCAGCGAGTCGCTCTTTTCCAGGATATAGATTCGGCTCATCCCTGACAACTGTAATAACGTCGCCAGGTCGGAGTCGCCGATTGCTGCGATAGTCGATTGTTCGTTCGTCATGATGAAAACACCAGGTAATTCTTGATTTCCTCGGAAGGTATGGCATCGAGAGTCGCTTTCAGTATCAACCTGACATTCCGTAACTCGATTTCCTTGAGAATAAGGTACCAAATCGGAACGGCCGCCGACATGATTCGAGGAGAAATCATGTCCCGGATAATCCTGAACTTGTGCTTGTCGATAGCTTCGTCGATGACCGATACGTTCTTGTCTCTTTCATAGCCGGCAACGATTTCTTCGGTGATTTCCCGCAGGGTAGCATTTTCGATTTTCGAAGCTATATCCTGATATTTCTGAGTGAGTAATTCCCGTACGGCGGTATCAGGAATGTTATATCCTCCGGTAATTGTCTTACCCGAAGCATCCGCACCGGATTCGCTTATCACCGCTCTCAGGATTATTTGCAGGTTTATTAAATCGACTATGGTATAAACCACCTTCAGCAGCGTCGTAGCGTCTTTGCCTTTTTTTATCGCTTTGACAAGTTTCCGGTAATACAGGCTCTCGAGCGTCGTATCGGTCACTATATCGTTCTTGAAACCATCTTCCGCCCGGTACTTTTCGAGTTCTGCGGCGTAATCGCTCAGTTTACCGGCGTTCAATACGGATTTGATTTCATCCAGTGTTTCTGCGTTCAGCAGCGATTCCAGCGAACCGCTGCTGTAGATGCTTCCGGCGGGAATGCCTTTGGCTTTCGTCCCGGTGATGATATTCTGCAACCCGGTTTTGATGTTCTGAATATCGTACTTCTCTTTATAGATTTCAACTATCTGTTTCACCAGGTCGGGCGTACCGGTGAACCAGGCGATTCTCTCCAGGCAATCACTAAAATATTTCCACAGGTGTTCGTCGAGTTCATCGAACGTCTGGATATCGAGCCCTTCCAGATAGTTACCGATATCGGTATCCCTGATAGCATCGACCGCATCCTGATAACCCGGCGCCTTCATAAGAGCGTTCAGGTGTTCGGTGGTGACCGTTCTGGCTTCTTCCCCTTTCAGGTAAGCCGAGATAAATGCGTAACCAATTCCTGCCAAAAAACCTACTCCTGTTACGAACCGAAAAGTTCTTTGCTGATTTCAGGCATCAACCGTGGCAGGAGTGTTTCCAGCCGGGTATCGAAGGTGTTATCGATACGCAGTCCGGTTTCGATATCTTCTACCATAGCGCCGCCGATGCATTTTCGTTCTTTGATATCACTAATTTTCGAGGACAGTTCTTTATCCCTCTTAACCGCTTCTCTGACTTTTTCAATGTCGTTTGCCGCAACGTGGACGACTACCTCGCCGGTGCCGATGACTTGCATGCCCTCTTTGATGAGATTAACGGTTAACGCGGTATTTTCGGCCTGTTGGGCCAGGTTGGTCTTTATCTTCGAGATGATTCCATCGATTATCTCGTTTTTAACTTTCAGAAGCTCCAGCCTTACCGATATCGATGCCTGTCCCTGAATCCGGGAGGCTTCGTTCCCGGCTTCTTTAAGGAGCCTGGCTTTTTCTTCTTCAAATCTCAGCGCCTGCTGCTGACGGGCGTTCTCGACCCGTTCGCGGGCTTTCTCTTCCGCATCCCTGATGATTTCGTCGGATTCCGCCTGAACTTTATCCAGTATAGCTTTACTGATTTTTTCCATTGTCATAATGCCTGTTCCTTACATCAACCCAAGCATTGACATCGAGACTATGGCGAATACGAATCCAAGAACACCGAGTAATTCGACGAATACTGCCAGCATAACGGCATTGGTAAGAATCTTGCCCTTTGTCTTCGGAAGCAACGAAATCCCGGATGCGCATACATGCCCCTGGTATATTGCCGAAAAACATTCGGCTGCCCCGGTTATCAGTCCTATACCCATAATCATAGCTCCGGCGCCTTCGCCGACAGCGGCAATAATCGGGTCCATATTCGAAGCTGCTCCGGTAAGGATGAGAATGAGTACGATAAAGCCGTAGAAAGTTTGTGTCATCGGCAGCGATGCCAGAATGATAACATTTCGAAACTGGCCTGAATCCTCAGACAGAGTTGCTGCGCCCGCCGAACCGGCAATACCGATACCGATTGACGAGCCGACCAGCCCGCCGATAAGAGCCAGGGCGGCACCTATAGTCGCCAGAGATGCAGGTTCGAATAACATAGTGTCCTCCTTATGTATCTTATGACTTGATTGATAACGTTATTTTATTCCGCTTTTTAAACTTGAACGGCTGGTATTCCGTCCCGCCGCCTTCATAGAATTTGAATAAAAATTCGACGAAACACAGCCTGAGCGAATGCATAAACCCGGTAATGGCCGTCAATACGAGATTTATCGTATGCCCTAAAATGATGATGATAATCGACAGGATGATACCGAGAATCAAGCCAACCGGCGAACCGCCGAGCAAGTCTCTGAATATCGTCGTCATCAGATTGAATGTATACGCCAGGTAGAAGGTCGCCAGGCCGACCCCGGCAAGACGGGCGTACGACATGACATCCCCGAGAAGGTTGGTGATATCGAATATCCAGAGTATGGCGCCAAGGCCTTTATTGATAAGAATACTCGAGACGAATATCAGAACGATACCCGCCATCATCACCCATGAGAATATCGAATAAATCTGCGGCGTGAAACCCGGGATATCCGCTTTCAGTATCGAGTGCAGTATGCCCGGGATTCCCAGTTCAAGCATGAACAGCCCGATTTTCCCGATAATGGTAAATTTGTCTTTTTGCTTAATGGCTTGAACCAGAGCAATAATATGACTGATATTGATATGGACAAACCCAATCAGCAGAGCAATGATGATGAAATCCAGCGGATCCTGCAGCGCTTCCTGCACTCCTGGTGCGAGAGCCAGGTTTCCGATTCCGAACAGAGTATAAATGTCACCGAAATACTGCCCGGTCAAAAGGCCTCCGATAAACGCGACACCTGCGCAGGTGTACAAGAGCCTTTGAAATTGTTTGAACGTAGCTGATTCGGGGTCGTCCGCAAATTTCTTTAAAGCGAACTTCGCCAGCAGGAAAAGACCGATTGCATAAAGGACATCACATACCATCAAGCCGAAGAAAAACGCAAAAGAATAGGTAACTACCGGCGTCGGGTCCCACTGCCGGTATTTCGGAGTAGAAAACATATTGACGATTATCTGAAAAGGCTTGAACCCGGCCGGGTTTCTGTACTTTGTCGGTGGTTCTTCACCCGGTTCCGGCTTTCTGGTATCGATAAAGGCATAATCAATGGTTTCTTTTATCTGGGATGTGGTAGCTTCGACGGTGTTGTCCGGTATCCAGCCTTCGATGAGATTCACGTATTTTGCCTCGGCGGCTTTTTCCAGGATCGTCAGCTTGTCGTTTTCAGCTTCCAGTGCTTCCCTGAGAAGAACAAGTTTTTTCAGATCATCACCGATAACATGGTCCAGTTCTTCGATAAGTTTGTTCTTCTCTTCATCGAGCTTGCCCATTTTTTTCGAACTGTTATCGAGGAAATTGCTGAGAGCCGTATCTTCGCCCGGGATATTCAGTACCATGCCACTGGAATTCTGAACAGCGGATTCGATTTTTTCCCGGTATCGGGCGTGGGCGACCAGATGAAGTACCGTTTCGTTCTCGACCGTCGCCAGGACATTCTCTGTTATGTTATCTTTCAGCGACGTTCGTAAATCCTGAAAGGCTTCGTTCGAAACGACGACGACTCTTGAAATCAGGTACTTCCCGGTATAATTCAGTTCCTTGACGTTGACCTCTTCACCGGTAGCGAGAGGTCGGAGGTATTTGTTCAAGTTCTTCAGAACCGTGTATTCGGTATCGACTGCTTCGATTTTTTCCTGAAGCCGGTTCGTCCGGTTGTAGATAGTTTTTATCTCATCTCTGATTTCTGAAAAAGGCCGGGTGTAGATAACTTCAACATCTTCTTCGAGGGTTACCGAATCATTTCGATGAAGATGACTTAATATCTTCGTGATGTGATTGTACAGTTCGCTGATTTCCCGGTGTTCCTGTTCAAGTGCGGTTCTATCGACAGGCTGAAGTTCACTGCTTTCTTCGGCATGGAGAACCCCTGTTTTTTGAAGAAGCTTGAGGGTTTTTTCCGTATCGTCCTTGACCGTTACTACTTTTAATCTGGTCATGGGGGTGGCTGAATTGACAAAGATTGGCAGCATTGATCGTTTATGCCTCGGTAATCAATCGGGTCAGGCGGTCTGCAATATCATCGACCTTTTGAGTAGCTGTCTTCTTCAGATTTTCTGCTTCCTGTTTCGAAGCAAGGACTTTACTCTCGGAATCCGATTTCGCTTTGCTGATTACCTCCGCGCACTCGGATTTAACCTGGTCGAGATTCATCGGTGAAGAGAGGATTTTCTGGCTTTCCTGAGTAGCGTTCGTCAGGATTTCCACAGCTTTCGCTTTCGCGTTCTCGAGCGATTTTTCGGCTTCGTTTTCCAGATTTTCAATACTGGTATTTACTTTTTCCACAGTGACAGCCTCCTGGCATACTTTCGGGAGCAAGAGAAAGACCGGCGTCGTACCTGTCAAAAATCTCTTTTCTACTACCCGGGAGAGAGCTCGCACTAACGTAGCCTGATACAACCGGGGGATGCTGTTCCGGATTCATGTACGAGACCAACGCCCCCATTATAACAAAATGTTTTTCATGAGAAAAGTTTATCCAATCCGCTTTTCAGCCGTGTTTGAGACTGCAAGATTGATATTACTGATGTTTTTTCGAAAAATCAGGTGAAAACTCCTATACAAACGACGGATACCGACGGGTGATATTACGTGTTTGCCCAAAAACAAAATATCGTACTAAAGTACTAAAACGAAACACCTGCGAAAAGTGCATAAGCCCCGAAGAGGTAGAGACCTGCCAGAAGAACCCCGTACCAACTCGAAAAATAAAAGACCTTCTTCCTGGTTTTGAATCTGAAGCCGAAGATAATCGTGACTGTCATCAGGATAGCTATCAGTGCCGTGATGGTGTGCGTGCCTGAAACGGATGACAGTATAAGCCCCCGTGAATAAATGAGGTCCAAAAGGAAAATGTAAGTAATATCGAGCATATTGGCGCCGAGGATATCCGCGACCGCCAGGTCGACAGCTCCCATACGAAAAGCTGAAATGGCAACGACAAGTTCGGGCATCGAGGTGCTGATGGCGAGTAACATGCTGCCGACAAAGCTGGCATCCCATCCGGTACTGGCGGCAATCTCATCGCCGACAAACGAGAGCCAGATACCGGCACCGATTATTGCCAGTGCCCCGAGAAGAAATTTCAGCCAGAGCCATTTGACTTGATTGGTATCTTCGGTTTTACCACCATCCCCGGTGTCGAGTAGTTCTTCAAGCTCGTTCAGCCTGGCAAGACGAAAAACCCGCTCCGATTTGTGGGTTATCCAGGCCCCGGCCAGGTACGTCAGGAATATGACGATACCCGGAATTCCTACCCACCCAAATGCCCAGGTACCGATGGAATCTCTGAACCCGGATGAAAGCGCTATTACGGTAAATATTGCAATACCGATAACCGCACTACCCAGATGTCGGTTGCTGGCATGGTTGAGTACCGGTGTTTTTTTACTGAGAAAATCGATTAATGCAATAATCGAAAGGTTAAAAATACAGCTTCCGAGGAGCGTTCCAACGGCAAGGTCGGGAATACCGGCATCTCCAACAAGCGTCACCGAACTGACACCGGTTATCAGCTCAGGCATGGAGGTAACGACTCCGAGTAATAACATGCCAATCCAGATTCTGCCGAGGCCGGTTTTTTCGGCAATGATATCCGCATATTTCGTCGTCTTCGTACCGGCGATAAGGATGATTACTATACAAAAAAGAAATTTAACCCAGACCAAGGTTGAAAACTCCTGTCATCCATGTTCCCGGCTGGCATACCGTTACAATGCGGACTGTCAATTTAATCGTTAACCGATGCGAGGTACTCCCTGTACCAATTGAGGTGACGAAGTACCCTGGCAGCCCGCTGCGGTTGCGGGTAAACGAGCGACCCTTCTTTATGATAAGTCACATAAGCCCGTATATCTGCTTCCGAATTCGGATATCCTCCGACCATCATCAAAGGTATACCGTAGCTTTTCACTTGCCGGTTGAAGTCACGGGCATCCTGTTCTTCCGATACCTCTTCCTGCCCGGCGAGCGGCCGTCTGTCCGAAATCCTACCCGGACCCAGGCGCCTGCCATTTCTTCCAAGCCAGGCGTTGGCAATAACCGCATCGAGGTTCTTATCTTCGAGCAGTATCCAGAGTGTCTTGATGATTTCCGGGCTGTGCGCCACATCGGAACCTACCAGGTCGACCGGGTTAGCATGAGACCATCGTGCCGGCAGTAATTCGTTCAGCTTTTCGATGGTCGACTGTTCGAGGTCGGCGATTTCCAGCCCTTCCTTTTCACAGGCTTCCGTGGCAACGACTCCGAGACCGCCGCCCATGGTGAGAATGCCGACCCTTCTCCCCTTCGGCAGAGGTTGGTTAAGCAGTGCGATACAGACGTCGCAGAGTTCGTCATCATCCCGTACCCGAATGACACCCGCCTGCCTGAAAGCAGCGTCATAGACTTCGTCGGAACCGGTCATCGCCCCGACGTGGGAGCGGGATGCCCGGGCGGCGCTTTTCGTACCGCCAGCTTTCAAAACGACAATCGGCTTTTTCTTCGTTATTTCTTTCGCGGTTTTTAAGAACCTACGGGCATCCCGGAGGCCTTCGAGGTAGAGCATGATAACATCGGTATGGGGCTCGGCAGCAAAATAGTCAAGGTAATCTTCCATGTATATATTCGCCTCATTACCGCAACAGACGAACCGGCTGAAGCCAATGCCGTACCGATCGGCGTTTTGAATGATACGGGTTCCCATGTTACCGCTCTGGGCAATCAGAGCAACCCTGCCCGGAGGCATTTTCTCGATGAACGACAGTGTGTTAAGACCGGCGTAAGCATCAAGATGCCCCATGGTGTTCGGCCCGATAAAACGGATATTCCCCTGCTTCGCTATCTCCAGGACTTCCGCTTCTCGTTTGGCTCCGGCGCTGTCGGTCTCCCTGAAACCTCCGGATACTATCAGGGCAGCCCCGATACCTTTTTTAACGCAGTCTTTCATGGCATCGGGTACCAGTTCAGCCCGGACAATAATGGCCGCCAAATCGACCGGTTCCGGGATATCCAGGATACTGGCATAAGCTTTCTGCCCCATGATTTCGGATGACGACGGATTCACCGGATATATCGGACGGTTGTCCGGAAGCAGCAGGTGGTGCATGATGCGCCCTCCCCAACTGCCGGGATTATTCGAAGCCCCGATTACCGCAACGGAATCGGGCGAAAACAGACTTTTCCATACATTGGCAGATACCACTTGACTCTCCTTTCCGGACGAGGCAGAACTGAAGAATAAAAGAACTCCGCCTCGTGAAAAATCATATCAGTTTCCTGAACGTGCGGTCAAACAGCTTTACTTCAGTTAATGAATAATCGTTAATCTCATCTCCTAAAAAATGAGTATTCCTGAAAAAAGCGACAATAGAACATTCTTGTTATTACGCCCTGATTTCACCTATAATAATCGGTAATCGCTTTAAGGAGAAAAACACCATGACACAAAACCCGGATGATACACAAAAACTCGTCGATGAGATTCAAAAAAGGCACGGTAAAACCATCGAAGAAATCGTTCTCGAAAGAGAAAAAAGAGTCAGGGATGCTATCGAACTGAAGGTACCTGACAGGGTTCCCGTCACCATCGGAACCGGTCGGTTCGCAACAAGCTATGTCGGCATCAAAGCCTCCGCCGAGTACTATGACCAGGCCGCTTATCGCCAGGCCTGTAAGAAAACGCTTCTCGATTTCGAACCGGATAACGGTATGATGTATGGGAGCGTCTCGGGAACCTTCCTCGACCTGCTGCAGGAAAAACAGTACAAATATCCGGGCGGCACGCTGCCGGATGACGTTTCGATGCAGTATTCCGAAGCCGAGTATATGAAATCCAATGAATATGATTTGTTTCTCGACGACCCCTCGGACTTTATCATGCGGTATTATCTCCCCAGAATCTGCGGCCTGCTGGCGCCGTTACCGAAAATCAGTCCCATCAGGAATATGATTTTCGAAAACCTTGGTGGCCTCCAGGGGCTGGCTGGCGTCCTTACCTCCCCTGAATTCAAACATATCGGGGAAACGCTCGATAAAGCCATCAAAGTTCAGCAGCAGCAAAGAGAAGAAGACCAGAAATTCGCCGAAGAAATGTCCCGTCTCGGTTTCCCGTCCCAAGGTTTCGGCGGCCGCTCCATCATGTTCACACCTTTCGATACGATTTCCGACAAGCTGCGGGGCATGAGGGGTATTTTTACCGATTTATATCGCCAGCCGGACAAGGTACTCGAAGCCTGTAAACGGGTAATGGTCTGGTGGAAAAACCAGTGCACTCCCGCCATTCCCGACCCGAGGGGAAATCCGAGGAGAGCCGGCATGCCGCTGCACCGGGGTTCGGACGGGTTCATGTCAAAAGAACAGTTCGAAAAATTCTACTGGCCCGAACTGAAAGAATGCATCAATTTCAATATCAGCCTCGGCTATATCGCAGCTCCTTTCTGGGAAGGTATATGGGATAAACGGCTCGAATACTTACTGGAGCTTCCCAAAGGCAAGGTCATATTCCATTGCGAAAAAACGGATGTTTTCAAAGCCAAGGAAATCATCGGCGATCATATGTGCATTCAGGGCGGCGTTCCCGCGACGCTGCTCCAGGCAGGCTCGCCTCAGGACGTCGAAGAATACTGCAAGAAACTGATTAAGGTTGTCGGTAAGAACGGCGGCTACATCATGGGCGCCGGCAGTTCTATCGATTACGCCAAGCCCGAAAATATCAGGGCCATGATTGACACCGCCAAGAAATACGGCTGGAACTAAAAATAAACCGGGATACAAGGAGAAAATACATGAGTAAGTATGGATTGTTCGATTTATCAGGCAGGGTCGCCATCGTCACCGGGGCAAGCCAGGGAATCGGTAAATCGATTGCCGAAGCTTTTGCCACCTATGGCGCCGATGTCTGCTGCGCCGCCAGGAATGAAGAGAAACTGGCTCAGACAGCCGAACTCTGCCGGAAGCACGGCACCAGGGCAATCGCCGTCAAAACCGATATCACCAAAGTGGATGATATTAAGAACATGGTAGCCCAGACCGTTAAACAACTCGGGAAAGTCGATATCCTGGTGAATAACGCCGGGGTCAAAGCCGGGAAAAAACCGATTCATGAAACGCCCGATGACGATTGGGAAAACGTCATTCGGACAAATCTGACAAGTGTCTTTCTCTGCATGAAATATGCGATTCCCGAGATGCTGAAGAACGAAAAAAGCAATATCATCAATATTTCCTCGATTGCCGGAATGAGGGCTGAGGTACCGGAAATCGGACACCTCGCCTACGGCGCTTCGAAGGCCGCCATTCATAACATGACACAGGTCGCCGCCATGCAGTATGCCCGCCAGGGGTTGAGAGTCAATTGCATCGCTCCCGGTATGCACATGCCCGACGAAGGAATGCAGGCGCCTCCCCCCAATCCCGATATCGACCCGAAAGTCATGGCCGAAATGATGAAATCGATGGAAGGATACACGGAAACGTATATCCCGATGGGAAGAATCGCTAAAACCAGCGAACTCGGCGGTCTGGCGGTCTTCCTCGCCTCCGAAGCGAGCAGCTACATGACCGGACAGATTCTCTGTTCGGACGGTGGACAGGAAGCAAGGCTTTAAAAAACTATCAGATATTAGAAGCAAGGCCGGCAATCTCGCCGGCCTTTTCTTCTTTAGTAGCAGACTAGTCAATCAGTGCCGGTTTATGGTAGAATTTTGAGGCTAAGGAGAGGTGTCCGAGTGGTTGATGGTGCCGCTCTCGAAAAGCGGTCTCCGGTTATACCGGAGCGTGGGTTCGAATCCCACCCTCTCCGCCATCCTTCGCCAGAGCTGCGGCCGGCAAGCCGAAGAAACGGGTAATTCAGCAGATAACCCATCAACTATTTTGAGTCTGATATATCCACGGCTCAAAATCTGCTATAGTATAATAGTTACCGTCCGGAGAGGTGCTGGAGTGGACGATCAGGCTCGCCTGGAAAGCGGGTGTAGTGCAAGCTACCGAGGGTTCGAATCCCTCCCTCTCCGCCAGCCTGAGTTAAAGCTTCGGCTGGTATACCAGCCATCATCTACCAGATAGAAAACAATTCCGGGCATTTTGTATGACATTCCCTAATTA
>CAZOGR010000021.1:0-15556 GCA_964579355.1 uncultured Dehalococcoidales bacterium
CGTTGATTGCGGGAGGAATCTTACGGAGTACCAAAGGCCCGAAGGGCGGAATTTCTCTGAATAAAAAACCTGCTGAGATTAAGTTGAGCGATGTTATCAGGTTACTCGAAGGCTCAGTGGCTCCGGCGGATTGTGTGGATAATCCCACGGTCTGCGAACGAGCTGATTCATGCGCCACCCGCGATATCTGGTGCGAACTGAAACAGGCCCTGGACAGAATTCTGAATTCTACCTCGATACAGGACCTTGCCGACCGCCAGGGAAACAGAGATGTCTGTTGCGACGATATCGAACTGGGTATCGAATTGAACCGATAACCTTCATAACCAGGAAAAGGAAGGCCGGCGAGTGATTCGCCGGCCTTTTTGTATATCGCGAAGTTTACGGAGCCTAACGCCAGGGGTCGATATGCCAGGCAGCATCAACACCGCCCATGCGTCCGCCGCCGAACAGCGCCTGTTCCTCACCTGCTCCTGACACAATGACAATATTACTGAACGGGTCTTCGCAGGCCGGTACCATATAGTCTTCATCCAGTTCGAGCCAGTGTTTTCCGGATGTTTTTTCGATACCTTTCCAGGCGTTTGTTCTCATATCCGGCCATGAATGTGTTCTGTATTCTCTGACCGGCATGAAACTCTGCTTGTATATCCATTCGTAGACATCGTCTTTTGTTTTGAAACCTGCCTGGTAAAGGTGCATTGCCATTTCAGGAAGCATCAGGATACCGATACCTCCTTCGCCGGCCTTCCACCATGCAGGAGCTTCGTAGGTAAGCCAGTTCTTCGGTCCAGGTACACCTTTGACTCCCATTCTCCGGGCGATACCGCCATGGCCACTCTTCTGGAATGCCCGGTAACCACCGGGTGAAAAGTGGGTGGCGCCGCCGCCGAAACCGGCTGGAATAAGGACACTATCTTCTTTCGAAAAGTCCAATTCTTCTCTGGCTGTAGCCCATCCGGGAGGAAGAGCATCATCATTTTCAGGGAAGATATTACTTCTTGAATTTCCATAGATACCGCAGTTATTGACACTCGGTATCTGCTGACCGAAGTTACGCCACATGAGGTCCAGCGCCCGACCGAGACAGATATTAGACGGGTTGCCGGGTCCCAGCAGGTTCTCGCGGAAGTTCATACCGATTTCCTTAGCGATAGGTCCTGAAATAACGAACGAACCGCTACCACGTCCGTCGCCGGTACCGCCACCAGATTCGGCTAAAGCGAGCAGAACAGGCATATGTTCGGGTTTACATCCGGCCATAACACCGATGGTTGCAACCATCTCAACGGTAGCATATCGTCTCATCGGCATGAAGTATACGATATCTCCTTTCTTACCGGAGCTTCCCATTTGATTAACACGGTCGCCGAGTCTATGATCAGTCAGATACCGGATGATTTCATCAGGTTTATGACTGGTGCCTTTCAGCATTTTGGCTACCCGTTCTTCCGTAGGGATAACGATGGGGAGACCATCGGTATATTTTGCATACGGAGCATTATCCAGCGAAGGAATAATCATTGTCTGATTATAAAATTCTTCAGCTTCTTCAAGAGTACCTTCAAAAAGGATTCTTTCGTGTGGTTCTTCCCATGTTCCGCCGGCTTTTTCCGTATCGGTAAGGGGTCGAACCAGGGCGTCGACAAGATTATCAATCCAGCGGTCGATGTCTTCAGGACCGGGGATTGTTCGTGAGCAGTTAACACGTCTTAGATAGGGGATTCCGTTCAGTCTGGCAGCTTCTTCGAAGCAAACGTCCTGGTCTTCGTAGATAATGAATACACTGGGGATTCTGCGTATTTCAATCGATGCTAAATGGGGCAACTGCTCCCATATAGCGCCATGTCACCAGATGACGCCGCGGATTAGCGCGTCATATTCTTTACTCTCCACCTGCTCGTCAGTCAGTGAAATACTGCCGGCTTTCGTCAGGTGGGGTCCTGCTCCCTGGACAACCCAGTTTACCTGTGGATATTTTTCCTGTAATTTTTTCGGCAGGGGAATGGTGATATCCTGTTCTCCGCCGGCTCCGATGCTGACGAAAACCGTCTTGCCATCAAGCTTATCGAGGCGAGGTGCCAGAGGATGAAGCTTGACCGGAGTGTGGATTCCGACAGGATTCAGGCATTTGTATGTTTTTTCTGCCATCTTTCTTTCTCCTTTTAAAATAGTTAGTTGATAGTTTATATCATTTGCAGCAGTCTGTCATCTTTTTTCCCGACTTGTTTGTCGGAAGATTAACGACTAAAATAGTAATAAATGGTGGTGATTCGCTTATTCTTGTTTTACTCCATGTAAAGCGACCTGAAAACTGCCTCGGACAGGAGAGAGAATGGTAAAATATACCCGGGAGTATTACAGGAAATCAAAAGAAACGCTGGAAACAGCGCTCGATTCAGTCCCCGCCTACAAGGAATGGAGGGAATTCGATCCGGGTAAAGAACTATCAATCGACGACCGCTATGCAGAAATGCCATATCTTCATAAAACAAAAATCCGGGAATTTTTTCCGGACGGCCTGGTGCCGGAAAACCAGGACGTTAATGCAGCTCTGGAACGAGGAGAAATAAGCACCGCAGCGACGAGCGGTTCGAGCGATATCTCGGTAGTAAACATATGGAACCAGGCATGGTGGGATGCGGCAGAAAGAGCTTCATGGCAACTGAATTCACCTGCCTCCCGGCTCATGACCGGCACCCATCCCGAAGCAATCCTGGCTAACCCTCTGAATGTGGGAATAGTCTCCGATAATACCGAATTACCCATGGAAGAACGGAGACTAGGGAGGTTCCTCTACCTGAACGAAATGACCGATCCGGCAAAATGGTCTCCGGCACATATGGACAGAATGCTGAGAGAACTTGAGCTATTCAAACCGGTAACGCTCGAGGCGAACCCGTCTCTCCTTTCGCGACTGGCACGGTATGCCACTACCAAGAACAGGAAGGTTTTTCACCCCGGAATCATCGTGTTTACCTACGAATATCCTTCGTTGATTCATCTTCGGCAGATACAGCGGGTGTTTACCTGCCCGATGCTCAGTTCGTATGGTTCGACGGAAACGAGTACGGTCTTCATGCAGTGCGAAGAAGGCAAGTTTCATCAGAATACCGATTTTTGCCGGGTTGATTTCCAGCCCTTTAAGCCCGAGTACGGCGGACCGTCGCTCGGTCGAATACTGGTAACCACCTTTGGTAACCAGTGGTATTACATGCTTCGGTTCGATGTACGGGACCTGGTGAGAGTCGATTCCGAAGATACCTGTAAGTGCGGAAGAAACTCAGGATTGGTTCTCGAAGCAATCGAAGGCCGGGCAATGAGCCTGACTCTGACTTGTGACGGCAAGCCGGTAACACTTCGTACGCTCGATAATACTCTCGGAAGTGTCGATGGCATAGAAGAGTATCAGCTTGAACAACATTCGGCGAAGGTATTCAGTCTGCACCTGGTGACTGAACAAGCTGACAAGTCATACGTGGAAAAAGAAGCGCTGGAAAAGCTGAAAGAACTTTACGGCGCCGATGCGGAGATTACCGTGGATTTTGCCAAGGCTCTTTCACCTGAGGATTCCGGGAAATACGCCCTCGCCAAGGTTCACTTTCCGATAAACATCGATACCTTTATTGCATAATGGTGCTACTATTTTTTTCAGCAGGAGACATGAATGAGACAACCGGTATATCTTCTGGCTGGGGGACGGCCGAAAAATCAAAAGGATTCCAGTTTTCTGGTTAAAGCTGTTCTGAATGGATTCGGTATACTCTCACCATCGATTGCCTATTCCGGTACAGCCAACGGCGACGATACCGGATTTTTTAAAAGAATCGCTGCTGAATTCATAAGAGCCGGCGCCGGAAGCGTCACCCATGCGATTATCGATTCTCCGAAAGCCGATCTGGCAAGGGCTTCGGAAATATTACGCTTAGCTGATATCGTATTTATCAGCGGTGGCGACGTCGATTATGGCATGCAGGTACTGCATGAAAAAAACATGGTTAGTTTCCTCAGAGAACTGCACCGTCAGGGGAAACCATTTTTCGGAATATCCGCCGGTTCCATCATGCTGGCCGAAAGATGGATACGCTGGCCTGACTCCGAGGATGCTTCTTCAGCGGAATTGTTTCCGTGCCTGGGATTTGCTCCCGTTGTCTGCGACTGTCATGACGAAGACGCCGGCTGGGAAGAACTTCGGGAAGCCTTAGGGCTGGAAAAGGTTTTCGAAGGCGGCTACGGCCTCGTTTCCGGTTCGGGGATACGAGTGTCTCCGGATGGTTCGGTAGAGGCAATTGGTATGCCGGTCCACCGTTTTATAAGGCAGGGAGATACTGTCACCAGGACTGATGACATTATTCCGGCGTAACATTATTCACCGGTTGACAGCATTTTTATCCGAAACGTTCAATAATATTACCTCTCCGGGGTTTCTTTAACCCCGGTTTTTATGTTATATTTTTATGTTGCATCAGAATATTTTCTCTGTTTGGATATGAGTATAGTAAGGTGACCGGCTCTGACAGGAGGCTTCGGGCAAGTTGTCGTTACGTGTGCAAATGGTTCTCAATATCTTTACGGTCTTCGTTATCCTGGTCGGCGCTGCCTTCCTTCTATCACGCTACGTGATTTTACGCAACCTTGAAAACGCGGAAAAGCAGGTTGTCCTCGGATATATGGAGGGTATAGACGCCCTTCTTGAAAAAGAAAAACGGGGGATTGATTCCACTCTGTATGACTGGTCTTCATGGGATGATACCTATGAGTTCGTTCAGAGCCGAAACCAGGAATACATTGACAACAACATCCTTTCGAATCCGTTTTCCTATCTTGAACTGAACATGATGGTATTCCTGGATTTATCAGGAAACATCGTCCATGCGCAAGCCTATAATCTCGAGAGCGATGAATTCGTTCCCGTTCCCCAGGTTGTTCAAACGTATCTTTCCGGGAATCATCAGGATTTTCAGGATGCAGATGGAGGGTATATCGGTTTAACAGCCTTTCCCGGTATACCGCCTCTCGTGATAGCGGCACGGCCTGTTTTACCCAGTTTCGAAGATAAACCTTCGCAAGGTACTCTGGTATTCGGCAGGTTTTTTACCGCCTCCGTCATCGATAATCTAAATATTTACACTGATTCGGATATATCCGCTTATACCACCGATGACACTACTGCTCCACCGGATGTTCGGGACATATTATCTGAATATTCAGCAGATGCACCCGATATTTTCGTAAAGAATGTAGACGACAGGATTGTCGCGGGATATCGGATTATGCATGATATACATGATGAGGCAGTACTGATACTGAAATTGGAAACCACGAGAAATGTGTATCAGCAGGGCCGGTCGGGAATACGAACACTCCTGCATGGGTTAGGCGGTTTAAGCCTTGTCATCTTAATCTTTGTCATAGTGGTAACGAATAAAGTAGGGATATCCAAGATAAACATTCTCGCAAAAAGAGTTGAAGAAATCGGTAAGACAGGAAATATCTCGGAGCGGGTAGACTCCTTTGGAAACGATGAAATAGACAGCCTGGCGAAAAATATCAACAATATGCTTACTCGTTTGGAGGAGCTTTATGATAAAGAAGCCGAACTCAGCCGCAAGCTTGAAGGGGAGATGAAGAAGCGAGTGGATTTTATGAGGGCGCTGGTCCACGAACTGAGAACGCCGCTAACTCCTGTTCTGACTACCAGTGAAATGTTGCTCGAAAAGGTGACTAATGAACCGGAACGGAGTATGATTGAGAATGTTCACCGGGGAGCTGTCCGTCTGAATAAAAGAATAACCGAATTACTTGATTTTGTCAGGGGAGAAGTAGGTGGGTTAGAGGTGAAAATTGCCTCAGTAAATCCGGCGGAGTTAATACATGAAGCCGTTACCGAGATGAAAACGGAAGCTATCCGAAAAAAAAAATCAGTTAGCCTGGAAATTCCGGATAAACTGCCGGTCATAGCCGGAGACGAGGACAGGCTAAAGCAGGTACTGTCAAATCTCATCGATAACGCTCTGAAGTACTCGGTTCGAGGTGATACGATAATCGTTCGGGTAACGACTGATTCAGATAATCTTATCGTTGAAGTTCAGGACCACGGTCAGGGGATATCCGAGGATAATCAGATGAAGCTATTCACCCGGTATTCAAGGGTCAATCAGAATGGAAGCCCGGTCGGTGGTCTTGGTATCGGCTTGGCATTATGTAAAAATATAATCGATTTGCACCATGGCAAGATATGGGTGAGGAGTCGAACAGGCGAAGGCTCGGTTTTCGGATTTTCAATACCGTTAGGTTCACTTGAACCGGAGAGGAGAACAAATGAAAATACTGGTGATTGAAGACGATGTGAGCGTAATCGATACCATTTCTTTATCGTTTCAGGTTGGCTGGCCGGAAGTTATTTTACTATCGGCAACTCAGGGTTCGGAAGGGTTATCGATGATCGAGAGTGAAAGCCCGGATGTTATTGTCCTGGATCTCAAGCTGCCGGATATGAATGGATTCGAAGTTCTTCGAAAGATTAGAGATATAAGCGATACTCCGGTAATTATTCTCTCCGGAATGAACGAAGAAACCGACGTGATAAGAGGCCTTGAATTCGGCGCTGACGACTATATCACGAAACCGTTTAGAAAGATGGAGCTGCTGGCACGGATAAAATCGGCTATGCGGCGCCTGCAAAAAAGTACCGAACAGACAACGCTGGTTTGCGGGCCTGTCAAGTACTTCCCAATTACTCGCCAAGTGTTTGTCGATAACCGGGATGTCAGGTTGACCGTCACCGAGGCAGATATTCTCAGCGTCCTTTTAAAGAACAAAGGCCTGGTGGTTACTCACTCCGAGCTTTCTCTGGCAATATGGGGAGAAGATTATCCGAATTCCGCCGATACGCTCAAGGTGCATATACGCCACCTGAGAGAAAAACTTGAAAATAATCCCAGCCACCCTGAGATGATATTGACAAGGCCGGGAGTAGGGTACTCACTTTCTGTTTCCGGAATGGTTGCCGGACAATAAAAAAAAGCCGGCTGATGCCGGCTTTTTCGCTCAGTATTAGTTTTTCAGGCTTTCAGTTCAAAGGTAACGAATTCTGATTTTTTAAATCCGAATTCAGTGAGGAATCTTTTCAGGGCATCGTCATCGTCCCGGACAACGATTCGGACCGCTGCTTTCTGTTTTTTACATTCCGTTGTGAAAACCTTCATCAGTGCCTGACCGATACCCTTTCCCCAGTAATCACCGTGAACACCCATCATTTCTATCCATCCGATTTTCGGGCTTGCCTGCCCCGGGTTTTTCGTTGTGCGAGGCTGACTGATGAGGTATTTACTTCGTTCTTCTGCTTCGATAACGCCGGCGACAACACCGACCACTTCATTATTCATTTCGGCGACGAAACCAAGTTCGGGCTCGTAGATTCGCCAGTAGGTCTCGAAGCTGAACGGCCAGGTCGTTACCCGCCTTCTACCGCGCAGAGAGTTATCAACTGCGTTAATCTTGGCAAGGTCGTTTTTAGTCATTCTCCGAACTGTGATTTCTCCAGTTTTAGTGTTTTCAGCCATGAATGCCTCCTTCAATATTTGTGCATTACCGATGGCAGTAATAATACTACATAATTGTCCGGTTTTCAATAATTCTCACCGGTGCTGAACAATCACGAGGAAAAGAAATCATATCGTTCGTCGAAAGCAAACAACGGAGAACGGGTAATCGTAAACCTGTAATCATCGGGATATCTAATCAGGCATTCACCGGTTCAGCAATCGAAAGCCTGCCGGTGAAATCTTTCAGGCACCCGGCCGGGCAAACCTCGATACACTTGCCGCAAAGCGTGCATTTTTCGTTGTCGAATACCGGGACGCCTCTTTCCGTGTTGAAGGTAATGGCATCGAATTCACAGGCTTTAAGGCACTTACGGCAATGGATACAGCCGGATTCGCATTTTTCTCTTCCCGGGTGGTCCCTCAAGGTCTGATAGTTACAGACCGAAACGACCTTTGTTTTTTCAGGAACAAGTTCGATAAGGTTTTGCGGGCATTCGGCAGTACAGAGGCCGCAGCCTGTACAAGCATTCTTATCTATAACAGCGATATGTTTACCCGGGACAATTCCGATAGCTTTCTGCGGACAGACAGCAGCGCAGTCGCCGAATCCAAGACAGGCATAAGGGCACTTCTTGTAGCCTTTGAGAAGCTGGGCGGCCCCTTTACAGGTCGAAATGCCAGTGTAATCGTAGACGGTGTCCGAATTACCGTTGCAGCGTAGATGTGCCTTCCGTGACATCGCTCCGGCATCGATGGATATCCCAAGTACCTGCTCAAGCTTTCGCAACGTTTCTTCGCTTCCAAGTGCCTGGTTGCAGGGATTCTTCGTCAGGTAACCGCTGTCTTCGCTCAGTAATCTCGCGTAAGCAAAGCACGAAGGATTACCACAGGCTCCGCAATTCGCACCGGGAAGAATCGAAGCCAGTTCTTCGGTTCGTTCAAGGCCCTTGACCTTCTGGGGCACGACGATATTGACGAGCCATATCAGGATGCCGAGCGCAAGACCGATTGCTACCAGAACGATAATCGTTACCGCCATTAAACGATACCTCCGAATCCGATGAACGTCAGGCCGAGCAGCACCGCTACCATGAAAGCTATCGGCAGCCCTTTCATTGCTTTCGGTATATCGGCCAATTCCAGTCTTTCGCGTATTCCTGACATGATAATCAGGACAATAAGGAAACCAACTCCCCCTCCGAGAGCTGCGACAATGCTGGTAATGAATGAGTACTCACCCGTATGATTCAGCAGGGCGATGCCAAGGACCGCGCAGTTGGTGGTGATGAGCGGCAAGTAGATACCGAGAGCATTGTACAGGGCAAGATTGGTGCGCTTGATGACCATCTCGACTATCTGGACCATAACGGCTATGACCAGGATGAACATGACGATGCTCATGTATTCGATATCGAAGCGGGTCAGTATAAAATGGTCGATAACCCACGTAACCGCTGAAGCCAGCGTCATCACCAGAGTAACTGCAATGCCCATGCTCAATGCGTTACCGATGTTCTTGGAAATGCCGAAGAACGGGCACAGCCCGAGGAACTTCACCAGAATGAAGTTGTTGATGAGTGCCATGGTTAAAAAGACGATTACAAGGTTATCACTCATTCTTCAGTACCCCCGTATGTTTGAGTAAGGCGAGGAGCAGTCCCATGACCAGAAAAGCCCCTGAAGGAAGAATGAATATCAGCATCGGATGGTCGCCGAGTACCGGCAGGGTAAACAGGTCGAATCCGAAGACGGATATTCCGCCTGTTCCCAGGAGTTGCCTGAAAAAGGCGAAGATAACGATGGCAAGGGCGTACCCCAGGCCGATGCCGAGCGCATCAGCAATAGAATATACCACCCGATTCTTCGAAGCGAACGCTTCAGCTCTTCCCAGGACGATGCAGTTAACGACGATTAACGGCAGGTAGATGCCGAGTGATTGTGCCAGTGCCGGAACATATGCTTTGAAAACGAGGTCGAGAATGGTGACGAAGGTGGCGATGATGACAATGAAAACCGGTATTCTCACCATATCCGGGATGAGATTCCTGATTGATGAGATGATTATGTTCGAACCGAGCAGGACGAACAGGACTCCGACACTCATCCCCAGGGCATTATCGAGGCTGCTGCTGACTGCCAGGGTCGGGCACAGGCCGAGAGCGAGGACAAAAACCGGATTGGAGAGCAATACTCCTTTACTGAGTTCTTTCCAGAATCTAGTCGTTTTGACCACCTCCCTCGCCGAATAACTCCCTGACTTTTTCGAGTGCTGTTTCCCTGACGGCATCGGCCACTGCTCGGGAACTTATGGTAGCTCCGGTAATAGCGTCAATCGTTCCGCCGTTTGCTTTTATATCAGACTCAACGATGTCGATACCCCGATACTGGCCAAAGTAAGCCTCTTCGGTAATCCTGGCTCCGAGACCCGGACTCTCCGAATGGCTGATAATACTGATACCCTGTATCGTCGACTCATCTTTCAGTCCGACCAGGATACTAATTGTCCCGCCGTATCCCTTCCCCGTAGCAATGTAGGCATAACCAATGATGTTTTTTCCGTTGAATATCAGGTACACGTCTTCTTCGAGTTTGTAGTCATTCATATCAGGGAACATGCCTGAGAGCATCTCCTGAATCTCGTGCTCGGTTTCCTCCTCTATTTTCGAGGATGTCAGGTTATCTGTCAGAGCCAGTAAACTGACTGATACGAGTACGACGAGCGTGACAATGAAAACCGGATAAAATTGTTTCAGTTTATTTTTCACTCTTCTTTTTCTTGACCAGCCCGTAAGGCTTCGTTTTTGTCATCCTGTCGATAAGAGGTGTCAGGGCGTTCATCAGCAGTATCGAGAAGCAGACGCCTTCGTTCATACCACCATACAGCCGGATAAGTGATGTCATGATGCCGGCACCGATGCCGAATATCAGCCTTCCCTTCCAGGTTATCGGAGAAGTGACATAATCGGTTGCCATGAAGAAAGCACCGAGCATCAGGCCTCCTCCCAGAATATGGAAGATAGGATCTTCACCGGTGGCAAACATGATGAGAACGATGGTGCCGATATAGGCCAGAGGGACTCTCCAGTCGATAACCCGGAAAATCGCCAGGAAGAAGCCACCGATGATAATCAGCAGGGCAGCCGTTTCTCCGAGCGATCCTGCGGTGTTCCCCAGCAGCATTTCTTTGTAAAGCGCCGCATTCGTGCCGTCCCATATGAAACTACCGCTGAGGGGAGTTGCCATGGTGATGGCATCGGCGCCGAATCCGGCCGGCTTTGTCCATGTTGTCATTTCAACCGGAAAACAGACTGCAAGAAAGGCTCTGGCTCCGAGCGCCGGATTAAAAATATTATGGCCGAGTCCGCCGAATGCTTCCTTGACGATACCGATAGCGAATATCGAACCGACAACGCCCATCCAGACCGGCATTGTCGGCGGGAGGACCAGTGCCAGGAGTAGCCCGGTAATAACAGCGCTGCCATCCATTTTGAAAGGACGCTTGCGGAGTTTCTTGATGCCGTATTCGGTAACCACAGCGGCGATAACACAGCCGATTATTAGCCAGACAGCCCGGAGACCGAAATAGAAAATCGATGCCCCGGTCGGTAAAAGCAGAGCGGCAACCACCAGATACATAATCAGGCTGATAGTTGCTCCACTCCTGATATGCGGGCCGGGAGATACGAGAAGTTCTTTTACCTTACTCACGCTTTGGCTTTCCTTTTGGCGATTTCACTTTTTGCAATCTTGATGTACTGGGTTATCGGTATATTCGCCGGACAGGCATAACTGCAGCTTCCGCACTCGAAGCAATCCTCGATATAGTTATCCCGGCAGTCATCGTACCGGCTGGCTTTGACGGATTTAACATAATTAGTAGGAATCAGGTCCATCGGGCAGACATCGACACATTTACCGCAACGGATGCAATCCTGCTCCTGTATCTTTTCGCTTTTCTTGACCAGGATGCAGTTGGTTCCCTTGGTAACCGGATAATCAAGTTCGAACTGAGAGAATCCCATCATCGGCCCGCCGATAATAACCTCGTTCGCTTCATCGGTCATGCCGCCGCAGTAAGCTATCAGGTCGGTAATCGGCGTTCCCAATCGTACCAGCAGGTTCTTCGGTTGTTTAACAAGACCGGTGACGGTCACGACTTTTTCGATGTACGGCTGGTTTTCAAGCACAGCGTCATGAATCGCCTTGGCTGTGCTGACATTCTGGACGATTGCCCCGACGGCTGTCGGCAGCCCGCCTATCGGTACCTGCCTGCCGAGCAGGACTTCGGTAAGGATTTTCTCTCCGCCCATCGGGTATCGAGATTTAAGAGGGACTATTTTTATGTAGCTCGTCAAGCCCATCGAAGAAATCAATTTCTCAAGGTGCTCGATTGCATCCTGCTTGTTATCCTCGATTGCGATATAAATGTTTTCCGGAGCGATGACCTTTCGCATGATGTTAATACCGGAAATAACCTTTTCTCCGTATTCCAGCATGACCCGGTGGTCGGAAGTGACATATGATTCGCATTCGCAGGCGTTGATGATTATCGAATCTACTTTCGTGTCCGGTGATGGCGATAGTTTTACCCGGGTAGGGAAGGTTGCTCCTCCGAGCCCGACCAGGCCGCATTCACCGATTTTCTCTAAAATTTCCTCTTTCGTCAGCGAATCGAGGTCTTTCGCAGGTTCGGTCTCTATCCGGTTATCCGAGCCGTCAGAAGTGATGACGAGGGCGTCGATAAGCGCTCCGTTCGGCGGGTTCACCAATTTCGTAGCGGCGGTTATCTCCCCGGAAATTGTTGCGTGTACCGGTGCTCTGACGAATGCCTTTGAATCGCCTATTTTCTGCCCGGCCAGCACTTTATCACCTTTTTTTACCAGTGGGGCGCAGGGAGCGCCGATATTCTGCTGCATGGAGATAATTACTTTTTCCGGCAGCGGGAAGACTTCGATTTCGCTGTGTTCGGTAATCTTGTTATGTGGTACTTTAAGACCTTTTCGGGCGGCTTTCTTTTTAAGAATGATAGATGCCATGCTGATTACTTCTGTCCCTGGTATTTACTTAGTCCGGATGATTCATGGATAGCGAACTCAGCGTCGACAACGAGCGCTTCTACATTATCCATCGATTCGACCAGTGCCATCCCCTTTTCCGGTCCCATTGCCATTAGCGCGGTCGAGAGGGCATCTGCAAGAGCGCCGATATCGGTAATGACTGTCGCGCTGGTGCAGCCGATGGTCGAGAATCCGGTCTTGGGATTAAGAATGTGATTGGCAGTTTTATCCGGGCTGAAATATCTGGCGTAATTCCCCGACGTGGTTACTGCCATCCCTGATACATAAAAATCAGCTAGAAACTGCGTCGTGTCTTCTGGGTTGACCAGGGCGACATTCCAGCGTTCTCCGTCCGGATTCAATCCGAGTGCCTTCATATCACCGCCTGCATCTACCAGAGCATGTTTAACTCCCATGCCGGCGATTAACTCGATTGCTTTATCGGCGGCGTATCCTTTAGCGATTCCTCCGAGGGTAATCTCCGACCCTTCAAGCAGTCTTACCGAACTGTTCTCTATGATGATTCGGTCAGAACCGACAAATACCATGGCTTCGTCGATTCTTGCTTGCTGGGTTTCTTTGTCCAACTCCCAGAACTGTTTTTCAGCTCCCGGTACGAACTGCCAGAGATTAAGCAGGGGTTGCACGGTGATATCGAAATACCCGTCGGTCAGTTCATTATATTCGATTGAAAGCTCAAGCATTTCAATCAGTTCCGGCGAGGGGTTTTTGAGGTAGCCGGTTTCATTGAGCCGATAGGCTTCGGCGGTACTGTTCCATGAAGAAGCAATGTGTTCGATTTCCTCGAAACGTTTGAAGGCGGCATCGATTGCCTCAAGCGCGGTATCTTCTTCGGCATATACAGCGATGCGGATAAATGTGTCCATCATCGTCCGGGTTTCTTCATAAAGTTTCAGTGATTTTGGCGAACATCCTGAAATCAGAGGGACAGATGCAAGCACTGTTAGAAAAATGATGATGGCTGTAAGCGTTCTTTTCAAAAAATAGCCCTCTTGAACAGTAACTTTTTAGTTGTAAACAAAAATAACGGCACGATAACGAATACCGTGCAAATTAACCTATTTTAACACCTTCGTAATAGCTTGTCATTCCAATTTTATGTGAAAAACAACATAATATAAAAAATAACCCCCGCGATTTCCTCGCGAGGGTTATTACTTTTTCATAACGATTAACGCCAGTTATCGATACTGTAACTTTCTCTTCCTCGTCCGCCGGTCCAGAGTGCCATTTCTTCACCGCCGCCGGTAACGATGGCGCAATTGGTGAACGGGTCGGGGCAAGCCGGTACCATGTAATCCTCGTCGAGTTCTTTCCACGGCTTGCCGGAGGTCGGTTCGATTGCTTTCCAGCCGTTGGTCCAGACGTCCGGTGCCTGGTGCGTCCGGTATTCTTTCACCGTCATGAAGCTCTTTTTATAGAGCCACTCGTACAGGTCGTCCTTGGTCTTGAAACCGTGGGCTCTCAGGTCTCGTGCCATTTCCGGCAGCAGGAAAAAGGTCTTGCCGCCTTCGCCGTTTGCCCAGAGCGTATTGATGAAGTACTCGATGAAGTTGTGCGGTCCGGGTATGCCTTTGACACCGATTCTCCTGGCGATGCCGCCATGGCCGCTCTTCTGGAATTCGCGGTAGCCGCCCGGCATGAATTCGGTGTTGTGGATGGAGAAACCCATCCCCATCGGAACGACAACGCTTTCATTCTTTTTAAAGTCGTACTCTTCTCTCAAGGTTGCCCAACCTTCCGGCAGAGCGTCATCGTTCTCCGGGAAGCAGTTCGTTAATCCGTTCCCCCAGACACCGCAGTTGGTAACGTTCGGGATATTACCCCCGAGGTTCCGCCACATCAGTTCGGCTGCCCGCCCCAACGACCGGTTGGAATTATTGCCAGGGCCGAGGACATTAGTATCGAAGTTCATCTTGATTTCCTTGGCGTACGGTCCGCTGATGCAGTAAGCAGTCCCGCCGCGGCCGTCGCCGCAGCCGCCGCCGGCTTCAGCGATTGCCAGGAGTGCCGGCATGTGTTCCGGCTTGCATCCGGCCATAACGCCGATGGTCGCGATTTTTTCGACGGTAGCTTTGCGTCTCATCGGCATGAAGTAGACGGGGGTTCCCTTTTTACCTGAACTGCCCATCTGATTTACTCTATCGCCGAGGTAATTATGGTCGGTCTGATAAGTGATTATCTCGTCCGGTTTGTGGCTGGTGCCCTTGAGCATTGCGGCAACCAGTTCTTCCGTGGGCGGAACAATCGGCAGGCCGTCCGTGAATTTACAGATAGGGGCATTGTTGAAGAGTTGAGGAATTTCCTCTTCTTCCTGGAAAAACTTGTACGCTTCCAGCAAAGTCCCTTCGAAGATATATTTCGGATCGGATACGACCCACGGTTGCGGGTGCATCTCTTCTTCGGTAAGAGGCCGGACCAGGGCGTCCATCAGGTCGTCAATCCACATCGGGACATCCTGCGGCCCGGGAATATGACGAGACCCCCAGACACGCCGGATGGGAGTGATGCCGTTTAACCGGCAGGCTTCTTCCCAGCATTTGTCCTGGTCTTCGAAAATAATGAAGACACTGGGGATTCCGCCTTTTTCAATCGATGACAGGTGGGGCAACTGCTCCCAGATGGCACCATGTCACCAGACGACGCCGCGGATGAGCGCATCCGTCGATGCCCGGTCGCTGTCAGCCAGGGCAATACTACCGGCTTTCGTGGCATGAGGAGCCGCGTAGCTGATATTCCATTTCACCTGGGGATACCTCTCCGGAAGCATCTTGACCAGGGGGATAAGAATACCCTGTTCCCCACCGGCACCGACACTCAGGGTAATCCTGGCGCCGTCAAGTGTCTTGAGTCGGGGCGCCAGCGGTTTGATTTCCACCGGTTCCTGAATGCCGACAGGATTCAGAAACTTGTAAACTTTATCATCTGCCA
>CAZOGR010000022.1:0-15465 GCA_964579355.1 uncultured Dehalococcoidales bacterium
CCAGCTTCTCTCACCCCTATCTACCAACCGACTTTTTCAGGGGGAACTAAATAATTACGTCAAAATACTGCTTCCCGGGTTGCTTTATCCGTGTAAAATAGTATACGTAGCAGGGTTTTTATCCGCAGCTCGATATTTGATAAAGTAATATAACTTAGGTACAATAAGGATACGAACAACTATCTCAGAAGACCTTTCACACCTGAAAACCGGCATTTGGCTTCGATGGTTGGCCAAACCGGCTTTTTTTCATGTGTAAATATATTAGGAGCTGGTGTTGATATGTATATCCTCATTCACACCCAGTAACCAGGAGGAAAAATGAAAGCACTTATTGTCGAAGACGACGCTAATGTTTCCGAAGCAGTGGCGTTATGTTTTCAGTTAAGATGGCCGGAAGTCAACCTTATCCGGGTTGAAAAAGGGAAAGAAGCCCTCGATGTCCTGAGAACGAAAGTTATCGATATGGTTATCCTGGATATAAATCTGCCCGATATCAGCGGGTTCGATGTCCTCCAGGAGATGCGAACGTTCACAGACGTTCCCGTCGTGATTCTGACCGTACAGAACCGGGAAGACGACCAGGTAAAAGGCCTGGAACTCGGCGCGGATGATTACATCGTTAAACCATTTAAACCGAGAGACCTTATCGCCAGGGTGAATTCAATCTTGCGCCGGATGGATTTATCGAAGAAAAGCGATAAAGGCCCGGTGATAACAATCGGCAATATCAGCCTGAACCTTTCGAAAAACCAGATAGAGCTCGGTGATAGAGTCGAAAAACTGACCCCCAACGAAACTCAGGTACTCTATGCGCTGATGAATAATCCGGGTAAAATTATCAGCAGCGAGGCAATATCGGAAGCGGTATGGGGAAAAGCATTCCCGGATAACAACAGAATCAGAACCTATGTGCGAAGACTGCGAATCAAGCTGAACGATACTCCTCCGCTGATGATTCGAAGCAAGAGGGGCAAAGGTTACGCATTTTTCGCTGCCAAATAACGACACCGGAATAATGGAGCTGAATAGTTAGTCTGAAAATTCTGATATGAGCCTCTCGGAAGAGAGGCTCATCGATGTATTCTTAACGATATATTTACCCGCGACACATTGTAATGCTGCCGGTCAATGATGTATGTTAAGAACATAACAGGGAAGCGGAATAACGGCGTGTCGAAGTATACAAAAACGGTATTGATAGTCGATGATGACCCGGATATGAGAACCCTTCTCCGAGACATTCTCGAAGGGGCCGGATATGACGTCAGCGAAGCCGTCGATGGAGAAGATGCGGTCGACGTAATGTCGGAAAACAGTTATGATGTCGCGCTCCTTGATATTACTATGCCGGGAGCGTCAGGACTGGAAGTGCTCAGTTGGATAACCGAAAATTCTCCGGATGTATGCCCGGTGATAGTCACCGCCTCGGCTGACGTGAGCACGGTAATCGAAGCCATGAAACTGGGAGCCTATGATTACCTGACCAAGCCGTTTTCCAGCCGGGACGTCCTCAACAAAATTAGCGTCTCCATTATGCGTAAAGATAAAGATAACGAAGAAAAAAAGCGGGTTATCGAACTGGAACAAACCATTACCCAAAAAACATCCCAACTGCTGAGCCAGTTCGCTGAACTCGTCGATACCCTGGCGAGAGAGCATACCCTGCTTTACCGGATTACGCAAAACCAGACGGGGACCTTTCAACCGGAGGAGCTACCGGTAGAATTACAGGCACCGTTATCATCATCGGAAGAATTTAGTGATGCATTGTTGAGAATGCTGAGAAGACAGTTAGAGGATATGGGGTACGGGAAAGCCGTTCGATAAAGACGGCGTCAGGGGAGATGGAAAAGACACGGATTCTGGTAATCGATGATGAGTCAAGTATCATCAAATTCCTGAAAGTAAACCTGGAGAGAAACGGATTTGATGTTTTTACTGCCATGAACGGGCAGGCCGGCCTCGAAATGTTTGAGAGCCGGTCTCCGGACCTGGTTATTCTCGACATTATTATGCCCGATATGGACGGCTTCAGCGTCTGCCGGCGTATCCGGGAGATATCCGGGATACCGGTTATCATGCTGAGCGCCCGTAATGACGCCGCTGATAAAGTCAGGTGTTTCGAACTGGGTGCCGATGATTACGTAACGAAGCCGTTCAGGGCCGCCGAGTTGCTCGCCCGGGTACAGGCGGTCATCAGGCGTAGAATCCTAGCCGGGTTGTCCTCTCCTCTCCCCCTGCGGTTCGGCGACCTTTCTTTTGACATATCGCTGCAAAAAGCCACCTTTGCCGGAAAGGATATCGAACTCACCCCAACGGAGTCAAAGCTGCTCAGGGTACTCATCGACGATGCGGGACAGATGGTAACCTGTACCGACCTTTTACGTATAGTCTGGGGAGAAAACCATATCGATGAAACCCAGTATCTTCATTCGTTTATCAACCGGCTGCGTAAAAAACTGGAGCCGGACCCTTCAAACCCGGTCTTCATTATCTCCATACCTGAAACAGGCTACCGTTTTTTTCATAGATAACCGGCCGGCTTCCGTTTACGTTCAGACAGCGCTTCCGGGCGCTGTTTTTCTTTTCCTCTTTTATTTAGCTTTTATTTAGCTTTTGTTTAGAACTTAACGGAATATTTTAAGATTATATTTTCTATAAAGGTTCTATGCTGTAGCTGTAACGGAAGAACAGGAGTAATCCTGCAATGAAGAACAAACAAATCAGTACAGCAGCAAAACTGGTAGCGGGAATCGGGGTAGTTGGGGCAGCCTTTGCCGCTAGCGCCGGGATTGCTCCTGTTGACTTTTCGTTACCCGTCTCGAATAAAGCCCTGGCGGCAACCGAGAAAGTCCAGACTCCATCCGTCGAAGTAAAACTGGTTGAAGTAACCCGGGTTAAATACATTGATGAAGTCGTCGAAGAGGTCGCTGCCGAACCGGAATACCGGGATGTTATCCGTGAAGTACCCGCTCAGTTTCGGAATTTTCACACCCTTCAGGAACTGAAACAGTGGATGAACCGGCATAATCAGGTAATGGCTGTCAGGTTCGGTAACGATGATACGATAATTGATTGCGATGACTATGCTATCGAATTACAGATGAAAGCCCTCGGAGACGGTTATATCGTATCGTTCGAAATCATCGGTATCGCCGAATATAACGGGCTGTTTACCACCGAACTCCCGGATAGCACGGCTCTCCACGCTATCAACCTGGCGATTATCGAAAACGATGTCTACTACATCGAACCCCAGACCGGAGAGATAGTTATTGCTGCCAGCCTGGATTAGGATGTTTGTTAATTGAAAATGGTGCTTCTGAAGAGTAATAAGCGATGAAACCGGACCCGGTACATGACAGTTGGCGTCGAACCAGCGGCCTCATTTTTTTCGGCCAGCTTCCTCTTCTGGCGTTGCCGGAGGAAACAAACGATACCGGCGGTACGGTTTATGCGGGTGACTTCCTCTTTGGAAAAATGATGCCGCCGTTGTGGCTGGTAACCTCGTATCGGTCGGCCGGTAACTAATAAACTTGTGATATCCGGAATGAGACCATACTCAATGGCAAAGCTATAAGCTGCCTAAAAAAAATGAAGCCGGAATTTCCGGCTTCATTTTTTATTCAGTGAAAACGATTTCTATTTCATCGACGGACGGTAGTGGATGTTCAGCCGGTCACGTAATTCGTTGACGTTACCGATTTCCCGGCCGAGAGCGGTGGCGATATCGACAACCATCTTGACCGTATCGGAAGGATGGTGGGCAATTTCATTCTTATGCGGATAGAGCCAGAACTGGTCTTCGACACCGACCCGTATCAGGTCGATACCATAGAGGATAGCCACGGTCGCTACCGGAAGCCAGTTGCGTCCCCCGACATGCAGGGCAAAGAACGTATCCTCCGGGAACGCTTCGCGGAACATCGAGATATTGTTGATTGTCTGAATATACGACCATGGGTCAGCCCAAATCTGGTCGTCATTATGCTTCCCCATCTGGATGGCTACCCAGAACGGGCGGTCCTTGGCGTGGCCGTTATCGAAGAGAACCCTCCTGAACTTGGGGAACGAAAACGACTGCATTGAGAACATCGGTTTGATGCCGTTCTCCTCGAAGAAGGTAACCCCTTCCATGGCGGCCTCAGTCGACATGACGCACTTATCGGTAAAAGCGGCTTCCGTCATTATCAATGCCGACTGGACATCCCTGAGGCCGGTACCTTTTTCCTGTCCGATATTCAGGTATTCCCGGGTCATTGAAATGTAATCGACATCCCGGCTTTTCGAAAGGTCCATCGTCCAGGAGTGATGCGCTGAGACGCAATCGACTTCATCATAGACAATATCCATAATCTGGCTCAGCAGTTCGGCATGACGCCGGTTACCGGCCGCGCCGAACAGGGGTGGCCCGGGATTCGGGTCTCTCGGATGAGTATGGATTACTGTCGCTCCGGCCTTGACGCACTCGATAATTCCGGCTGCCTGTCCCTCGATGGTTGTTGGCGGCATGTTGGGAATACCCCGTTCTTCCCACCATTTCGTGGGAAGCCAGCCCGGAACCGCCGCTTCGATGTACAGCTTCTTATTCATGGTATTTATCGGCGGGTCATAGATTACCGGGAAATCCTCTTCCCAATGTTCTTTTCTGGGCTTTTTCATGATTCTTTCGATTGTTTCCTGCATGTATCACCCCTTTTGTTATTTTGCGCAGCTCGAAAATACTTCGGTTCCCGACCTTCTCGGAAAATCGGATTGGCATATTTTTATCATATCCGGTAACAATTGTCTAATTTTTCCGGAACCGCTCCGGAATATTTTTCCCTTGACACCCGAGCTTTCGACTCTCTATACTTTTCATAATAATCTCAATTTCAGACCGGCAGCATGAAACGATTCGTTACAATAATCTTACTGGGTATGCTTTTATCGTCGGTTCCGGCGTTTTCTGCTTGCGGCATCGAGAATGTCAGTTTCGATGACCCGTACTTTGAGGAATTAATACGCCAGACCCTCGGCAAAGAGGAAGGCCTTATCTATCCCTGGGAAATGGAGGAGATTTCGGTGCTGAACGTCAGCGGCGATGCTGAGGACGGCCTGGAAAATATCGCCGGTATGATAATCAATCTCTCAGGAATCGAATATTGCACGAACCTTGTCGAACTGGATTTGAGTAACAATCAGTTATTGAATCTTACCCCGCTGGAATCATTGTCCGGGTTGAGAATTCTGAAACTGAACAACAACCAGATACGGGACGTTTCTTCGCTGGCATCCCTGAAAATGCTGGAACGGCTCGAACTCGGCAATAACACTATCGAGGATATTACGCAACTCTCGTCACTCAGCAATCTCAGCTATCTGAACCTGAGCGCGAACCGATTGAACGATATTGCGCCCTTAACGGCGTTAACAAACCTGAGAGAACTGGACGTCTCTCAGAACGCTCTCCGTGACCTGCAATCACTAACTTCTCTTACCCGGCTTGAAGTACTGGACGTATCCCGGAACCTGGTCTGGAATATCGCTCCGCTGGCCGGCATGCCGCGTCTGAGAGTCCTCTCGCTGGGGCATGTCGCACCGACCGGCAGATGGTTTCGTACCGAGGAGGTCCCGGGAAGCTCCAACCAGGTGACGGATTTAGCCGCTTTGACCGAACTCTACCAGCTCGAAGAACTGAACCTGAATGCCAACGAAATTTCGGATATTTCCCCCTTGGCTTCCTGCCAGAACCTTAAAGCACTGTCTTTCACGAATAATCTTGTGACTGACGTTACTCCGCTCTCCGGACTGCAGAAACTGGAACGACTCGACATTCGGTCGAATCGTATTGCCGATATCTCACCGCTATTATCATGCCCGGCACTGAGAGACCTGATGGTAATGTCGGGAAATCCTCTGGATACCCGGTCCGACGAAATTCTCTCCACTCTGAAAGACCGGGGCGTTAACGTGATGTATTAAAGTTCGGGAGGCCGTTCGTCGAATTTCCCCCAGTTTGCTTCCCACCAGGACCGGAATTCTTCGATGTTCTTGATTCCATGCTCCAGCACCGCCTGGTAGACCCGGGATGACAGATAAGTTCGCTGTAATTCGGGGAAGTCCTTTAGCTTATCTTTGATTGAAAGAATCGTAAATCTGGTATTATCGTTTATCTTGCTGTACCAGGTGTTACGGTTGGGAGCAATCCGCTCGAATTCCTCCCGGCGGGCTGTCCAGAGGTCGATTCTCCAGATATTACCGCTCTCCGGCTCCGTAACCTTGATTCCCCAGTAAAGCCCCGAACTGCCCGGGGTGCGGGGATCCTTGTAGGCATCGTTGCAATGAAGGTTCCAGACCCATTCCAGCTGAGCCAGTTCCTTGCCCAGTTCCCACTGGGTATCGCAATCAGGATTCTCGTCATACCGCTCGAAATCGACGTCCCGCCACGTCATCGTCTTCATGACGTACGAACCGACCGGATGGAAATCGTTCTTTAACAGAACCTTTTCGATGCCTGATTTATCCAGAATGATGTCCGCTTCTTTTCTCAGAGCTTCATCCTGGGTAAACAACCTGGTGCGTTCTTTCTCGTCTGTGCCTGACATGATAGCCTCCTTTCGATTGACGCCGGAGTTTATCTTCAGGAGTTTTGAGTATACGCCATTACGAAGCTTAAATCAATAGCCCGGTTACCGTCTGACTATCAGTTTCCTGATTCCCTGGTTGAGGCCGTCGATGGTCAGCGGATACATCGGGAACAGTTGCCCGATGGCCCTGACTGTCGGGTGAATCCAGACGCTCTTCGGGTCGGGATTGAGCCAGATACGGTGACTGAAGTGCTTCTGGAAACGCTGCAACCAGACAAGTCCGGGTTCCTCATTACGCTCGTAGTAGTCGATTGCCCCGTATTTTTCGGTGAGTTCCCAGGTGCCCATGCGGGCGTCGCCGACGACGATAAGTTTCGTTTCCGGGTCGGCTGTTTCGAGCAGGTGAGCTGTGCCGATACCGGAGAATCGCTCCATGTCCTTGTAGAGGTTATCGTAAATGCAGTTATGGAAGTAGTAGAACTTGAATTCTTTGAAATGGGTGCTCCCATGAGCCGCCGAAAAAAGCAGGCTGCACGTCTGGGCGAACGGGTCCATCGAGCCGCCGACATCCATCAGCAGCAGTACCTTGATGGCGTTTTTCCGGCTGCGACGCCAGATAAGTTCGATATCGCCGAGATTATTCGCTGTCGCCTGTATCGTCTCATCGAGGTCGAGTTCGTCTTCCGGCCCGGTGCGGAGAAACTGCCGCAGGCCTTTCAGAGCGAGTTTAATCTGCCGGATGTCGAGCGTCAGGTCGCTCCGGTAGTTCTTGAACCGCCGCTCCTGGGCAATCTGTATCGCTCCCCTGCCTCTCGATTCGCCCCCGACCCGTACGCCGGACGGGTTCACTCCCGAATGCCCGAAAGGCGACCTTCCGCCACGGCCGATCCATTTGTCCCCGCCGTCATGCTGCTCGTCCTGTTCCTGCATCCGTTTCCTGAATTGCTCAATCAGTTCGGAGAAGGTCAGATCGTCGTAAAGTTGCGAACCCTGCTGGAAATTCAGTAACTCGGTGAGCGGGTCTTTCAACCATTCGAGAATCTTCTCCTCTATCTCAGCCGAGCCTTCGATTCCCTTGAAACACTCCTGGAAAGCGACATCATAATGGTCGAAATAGGACTCGCTTTTCACCAGGATTGCCCTCGCCAGGTAGTAGAAATCGGTCAGGCTGGAAATATAGCCCTTGTCCAGGGCCTCCATCAGGGTCATCCATTCGGTGATGGTGACCGGGACGTTTCTTTTCTTGAGCGTGTAGAAAAAATGGGTAAACATGTCCTGCGTCCGCTGCCTGTTCCTTTACCGGTTCTGTTTCGTAAGGTATTTGCTGGTAAAGTAATCCAGGTCGGTTTCTTTTTTCAGTAAGGTTCCGGCGAACGGAATTTCTCGCGATATGTTCTGGTGGGGAACCTGCCCGATAATCAGGGCGCGAATCCAGTCGACCAGTTCGCTCGTCGAAGGTTTCTTCCGGAAATCGTCGACCTCGCGAAGAGCGTAAAAAGTCTTCATCGCTTCCCGCATCAGGTTGTTTTGAATATTCGGGAAGTGAACGTGAACGATTTCCTCCATCAGCTCCGATGTCGGGAATTCGATGTAGTGGAAAATGCACCGGCGCAGGAAGGCGTCCGGGAGTTCCTTTTCGGCATTGCTGGTGATGATGGTTATCGGACGGTGAATCGCCGCCACTGTTTCATTCGTTTCCGGGATGTAGAAACTCATCTCGTCAAGTTCGTTCAACAGGTCATTAGGAAATTCGATATCGGCTTTATCGATTTCGTCGATGAGCAGCACGACCTGTTCCGGCGATGAAAACGCCTGGCCGAGCTTGCCTTTCTTGATGTACTGGCTGATATCCGAAATGTCGTTATCGCCGAACCGGCTGTCGTTCAATCGCTGAACCGTGTCGTAGATATACAGCCCTTCCTGGGCTTTGGTGGTCGATTTGATGTTCCATATTATCAACTGCTTTCCGAGTCCTTCGGCGATACTGTGGGCGAGCAGTGTCTTGCCGGTGCCGGGTTCGCCCCTGATGAGGAGCGGCCTGCCGAGAGCGATAGAAACATTCACCGCATTTCTCAGCGGCTCGGACGTAACGTATTTCGCTGAACCGTGAAACTGGTCGAAACCATTATTGGACAATGTCATTTACCTCCTGGTAGTATCTTTGCCGGACGCACCTGACCCCCGTGTCAACAAATTCGGAGATTGAGCGCTGTACATAATCATTATATCGGAAAACGGATAACCGTATCAAATCGAAAACGGTACTGAAATTCACGGAAGAGTGTGGTATACTATGGGGCAAATCAGGAGAAGGTAATACGAATTACTTCTCGAATCTTCCGGAATAGAATCTCGCATAAACTCATCGGTTGATAATCATGTAATTATTAAGTTTTCGTGAAATTATAGCGATTTTGTTGATAAGCTGATATAATCTGTGCAAAAAGCGAGAGAGAAGTTTGAGAATGGATGAAAACATCGTTCAGAAAATATCTGAAACCGGAAGGAAAGTGAAAGAAAATGTCGAGAAAGTCGTCGTCGGTAAGGCTGATGTTGTCGAACTGGCGATTGTTACCCTCCTCTGCGAGGGCCACCTCCTCCTGGAGGATGTACCGGGTATCGGCAAGACCGTTCTTGCCAAATCGCTGGCAAAGTCGCTGAATTGCGATTTCAAGCGCATCCAGTGTACCCCTGACCTGCTGCCCTCAGATGTTACCGGGAGTTATATCTACAACCAGAAAACATCCGAATTCGATTTTCGCCCCGGCCCGATAATCGCTCAGCTTGTCCTCGTCGATGAAATTAACCGGGCAACCCCCCGGACGCAGTCGGCCCTTCTTGAAGCAATGCAGGAATACCAGGTCACTGCCGAGGGTCAAACCATGTCGCTGCCCCGCCCCTTCATGGTCATGGCAACCCAGAACCCTATCGAACTCGAAGGCACCTTCCCGCTTCCGGAAGCCCAGCTCGATCGCTTCCTGATGAATGTAAAAATGGGCTATCCCAGCAAGGAAGACGACAGGATTATCCTTGACCGTTTTCGCCGGAAAGACCCGCTCGATGATTTGATGCCGGTAATCACCGCCGCCGAATTGCTCGAAATGCAGAATGCCTGCCGCGAGGTACATGTCGATAAAGATATCGAAGATTACATAATACAACTGATTCACGCTACCCGCGAACCGGAAACCGTGCAACTCGGGGCCAGCCCGAGGGCAATGCTCGCCCTCTACCGCGCCTCCCAGGCACTGGCGGCTATTCGGGGGAGAGCCTTCGTGATTCCGGATGATATCAAGTACCTGGCGCCCTCCGTGCTCGGTCACCGCATTATTTCGCGCATGGAAAGCCACCTGCGCGGACAGAAAGCCGGGGATACCCTGCAGGAGATTATCAACTCGGTATTCGTACCGACCGAACAGGAAGTTTAAGCAATGACCTACATCCCGGATGGAATCACGCTGCCGGACGAGGTTGCCTCGACAAGACGGGTCAACAAACGATTATTCAGCCTGATGATTGGAAATTACTGGATTTTCATATCGGTTGCGCTGGTCATTCTCAGTTTTCTTCTTAACCAGGTACCGTTACTGCTGGTAGCACTGATATTTTTCCTGACCGGAGCTATCGCCCGTTTGTGGGAAAAATACTGCCTCTCCCGCATCGAATATTCCCGGAAACTCTCCTCTGAAAAAGCCTTTTTCGGCGATGAAGTCTACCTTGATATCTCGGTGGCAAACCGGAAACCGATGCCTCTGCCGTGGTTTGCCATCGAAGAAGAAGTGCCCGGCGATATCAACCTCGTCAAGGGGAGTACCGCCCCCGTTCCCGACAGGGAATCAGCCCGGGTGTCCGACGGGGTAACCTACGGCTGGTATAACCGGGATAACCGCGCCAACCTCAGCAGCTATATTTCGCTCGGATGGTACAACCGGATTACCCGCCGGTACCAGATTAAGTGCGACCGCCGGGGCTTGTTTGCCTTCGGCCCCACCATGATTCGCTCAGGTGACCTTTTCGGCATCTTCAACCGGGAAGCTTACCTCATCAAGCGGGACTATCTTACTGTCTATCCGAAGATAGTTTCGCTCGAACAACTGGGCATACCTTCCCGGCAGTTGAACGGCGATATCCGCACGAAAAGTCATATTTTCGAGGACCCGGTGCTGACCATGGGTATCCGGGATTACCAGTTCGGCGACAGCCTGAAACGGGTACACTGGAAAGCGACCGCCCGCGCCCGGAAAATGCAGTCGAAAGTTTACGACCTTACCACTACCACCGATATTGCACTCTTCCTCGATACCCGCACCACCCAGCCTTCTATCTTCGGCAGTGTCACCGAACTGCTGGAACTGGCGATAATCACCGCCGCTTCGATTGCCAACTACACCATTACCGCCGGCTACCGTACCGGACTGTATGTCAATCAGCAGAAACGTTTTCCCGCCGAACCGATGCGTATTCCTCCCGGACAGACGGCCGACCAGATGATGCACATACTCGAAGCGCTTGCCCAGGTAACCGCCTATGAATCTGTCCCGATAACCCGCCTGATTCAGACCGAAAGCCGGAATCTTGCCTGGGGCAGCACTATTGTGGTGGTTACCCCCGTTCCTACCAACGACTTGCTTTCGACCCTCTTCACTATGAGAAGAAGCGGCCGCCGGGTTGTCCTTATCACCGTCGGCGGCTATAAACCATCGCTGCCCGACGGCATTCCGGTCTATACCGTCAGCGACGATATCTCCTGGCGTAATCTGGAATCACTCTCTCTGAAAGGAATCTAGAGTGGAGGTAACGAAAAAGAAAAGATTCAGGCTTGATTTCGCGGGTGATGTCGCCGGACCCCTCGCGGTTATCCTTATGGAAACATTCTGGGTCTATTCCTGGCTTATCTGGTCGAAAGAATTGGCCGTATTTCCCTGGAACGAACCACCCCTGAACCTGTTCTCACTCTTCATCCTGATGGTGGCGGTTTTTGCCCTTACCCGGTTCATTCCGGTTCGCAGTCCGGAGATGAAATGGGTAAAAATCGGGCTGGTTATCGTTACCGTCGGTATCGTCATGAATTTCCAGTACGGCGGCGGGTACATCCCCTTCAGCGGCGACTGGCTGAATCATATGCTGCGATTGATTATCGACTCCTTTAACACCCTTCATCCTGCTGTGGCCGCTTTAACCGCTTCGTTTTACCTCGCCTGGCGGTCGATTAAAATAGCCAATTCGGAAACCTTCTCCACCGATATCTTCCGCAGCTTCCTCTTCGGCATGATTGCCGTCATCATCCTGATAATCGTCTGGACGTTCTCCATGGGGAGAGATTCGACCGATACATTCATTGCCAATACCGGCATCTACATTGCCGGCTTCTTTTTCTTTGGCCTGATGGGCCTTGCTATGGGTAATTTCCTCAATATCCGGCAGAAACTGCTCCGCGAGAAATCGGCTCCTCTTTCAAACCGTCGCTGGTTTTCCGTTCTGTTTATCGTTATCGCCGGCCTCGTCGTCATCGGCATGGCTGTATCCGCCCTGTTTTCACCCGGATTGTTGAGCTCCATTACGGGCACCGCCGGCGGCCTTCTTTACTACCTTAACTACATATTCAAGTTCCTCTTTAATTCTCTCGGCTTCATCGTCGAATTTATCTGGGCAATTATGGCGTTCCTGATTAACCTGGTGCGGACGGATGTCGTCGCCGAATTCGAATCGCCTGATTTCGGCGATATTGAAGGCCTTGAAGATACGGCAATCATCGGTACCGGCGGGTTCGATATCATGATGCTTATCAAGTGGATAGCCTTCATCATCATGGCCGCCTTTGTCCTCTACATGATTTATCGGGCGCTGAAACGGTACCAGGCGAAAGCCTATGATTCCGGTATCGAAGAATTCAGTGAATCGCTCTGGAGCTGGCTTGGTTTCAGGAAAGACATCCGCCTGTTTTTCTCGAACCTTTTCGAACGCTGGTTCGGCAGCCGGATGAGAAAGATGCGGGCCGGGCTGACCCATATTGTCCAGCGTGAAGAGAAATTCCCCGACGATATGGGCGTCCGGGAAATTTACAGCCGGATGCTTCGCGACACCGCCCAGGCCGGACACGGACGACGTACCTACGAGACACCCTATGAGTACGCCGGGCGGGTCGAGCACAGCCTGCCGGGTATCGAAGACGAAATGGATGATTTAACCGACCTCTACGTCAGTGTCCGCTACGGAGAAAAGAAACTGAAAGCCTGGGAGACGGAACACGCCAACGTTATCTGGCGTTTGCTCCACCGCTTTTTCTCGAAACCTGAACAGGAGAAAGGCGGCGGAGGTTCCCCCTTCGTATAACGAAAAATAAACTCGAGGAGCTGCATCCGTTGACCGTTACTGTAGAGTTGCTTGGCTACCAGAAAACTGCTGCCGGAGTCGATTCGGTCGAGTTCCCTCTGACGGAAACCTCCACTGCTCTGGATGCCCTCAATTTCATTATTGAACGCTACCCGAAAACGTATCTGGAACCTGACAGGGTAATATTTAACGTCAACAACGAACGGGTACCGGCTGACAGTCTGCTGAAAGCCGGTGACACCGTTCGTTTTCTACCGATTCTGGGCGGCGGTTAGCTGCCTCTTACCACTCCATCAAACCTTCCGGTTCGGTCACCACCCGCTCCGGGCTGTCATAGTTCTGGTCGATGAACATCAGTTTTTTCCTCAACTCGTCGGACACCAGGTCGGGTCGGGCTTTCTCGGTGTGCTCGGGTTCCTGGCAAACCGTCATAACGATGAACGGCCGGGTAACTTTCCTTATTATCCAGGGACCGTGCACGAAATTCGCCGGGAGGTAGACAAGCGTCGAGGTGTTGAAAACATGTTTCTCCATCTCCTCGCCCATGCTGAACTCTATCTCGGCGCCTAAATCGTACGGGTTATTCGGGTCGGTCCCGATGTGCACCATCACCTCCGGCTGTTTATGCGAATGAGGGCCGTGCCCCATCTGGTCCCATGAGGTCATGCCCGGCATCGTCGGCTCTACCGGCACCCAGTGAATGTGGTACTGGTGGGCGCCCGGCAGGATACTGTCTTCGAGATGGGCAATAACCGGCCCCGACCTCGTCTGGTACCAGGATTTTTCACCGGAGAGAAACAGGTTATCGTACTTGTTGCTTGTCATTTTTTACTCCTGTCGGTTCGTCGTTAAGGCCTGCCCTCGAAGAAAGGGAACGTCGAAATCAGTGCCCTGGTTTTATCCTTCGTGATTGTCTGTGGCATCGTTTCCGCCAGTTCTTCCGGCGTCCATCGTCCGTCCTTCCAGAGTACCTGGTCGACCGGCGGCGGGTCTTTGAAGATACCGACATGCCCGCGCCAGACCTCGAAGACGCAGCCGTTGATGTTATCCGCCTTTTCGCTGACAAGGTAGACGACGAGGGCGGCGATATCCTCCGGCTTGTTGACATCGAGCGGGCCGATACGCTCGCTCTCCGGCACGTCTCCCTTGCCCCGCCACTGGCATATTGGCCGGATAGCGTTGCAGGTACCGAAATCCGCTACGTCGCGGGCGACCGTTCGGGTAAAACCGACGATTGCCTCTTTGGCCGTCGAATAGGTTGCCTGCCCCTTGAAACCGAGCCCGATGTGGGAAGCCGTGTTGACGATTCTCCCGTAACCCTGCTTCCTCATGAAGGCAACCGCTTCGCGAGTGCAGTAGAATGTTCCGTACAGGTGGGTCTTTAACACCCCGTCCCAGTCTCCGGTCGGTATTTCATCCACCGGAGCCGTCCGGACGTACCCGGCATTGTTAATCAGGACATCGATTTTCCCGAACGTATCGATGGCCGTCCGGATGATGCCTTTCGCCCCTTCTTCGTCAGCCACCGAGCTGTAATTTGCCACCGCCTTGCCCCCGGACGCAATGATTGTTTCGACTACCTTGTCCGCCGGGGATTGCGAAGTCCCGTTCCCCATGTAATCGACCCCCAGGTCGTTCACCACTACCGAAGCCCCCTGGGCAGCCAGGCCGATTGCCTCAGCCCGCCCGATACCGTTCCCGGCGCCCGTTACCACCGCCACCCTGCCTTTCAATAAATCTCCCATTTCTCCAATCCTCTTCGTTTATTGCAGCTCTCCGTACGTAAAAACCCATAATTCTATAGGTGTCTTTACGATATACACCGTCTATTCTGAGCCTTATTCATCGTACCTTCTGAATCTCGTTATCCGTGTATCCTGAATCTGGTTATCCGCTCATCCTGAGCCTGTCGAAGGATGAACGGAATCAATACACATAATTCAGACTGATTTGCTCTCTGTATTTTTGTTTACACATGGTTGGTTTTCGATGAAATCTCAGCGGTGGTATCGAATCACTCGTTATCCCCCCTTTTGTAAAGGGGGCTAGGGGGATTTAGTGATTTTTCACCATCAATCTTCATCCTTTACCGACGACAACCAAACGGTACCTTCTCTCTAAACAGTGGAAATTAACTGTTGTTAAGCTCCCTTTCCCTTCGGGTACTTCGCCGGCATGATTTGCCTGTAAATGCGGGGAACGTTATCCGGGTCGAGCACCGCCAGGTCGCTCCACCGGCCTTCGTCCATGGTGCGTTTTCCGTATATGGCCACCTGCCGGTTGAACTCGTCGAGGTCATCGGTCTCGAATTCGTACAGAGCGCAAAATTTCCTGATGCCGTTCTCCTTATCCTCGGCCGCCTCCCAGCGGGTCGCCCGTATCATCCCCGGTACTTCAATCATGTCCGGGATGTGGGTGTTCGAATACCAGTCATTGTATTCGTCCTCCCGGGCGGGGTCCTTGCAGTCACTGAATGCGAAGTAATAATATTTGGTCATAGCGTTTACCTCCTTGTTCGATAATGAGAATGTTATACCATAACCGGGTATCGCATTGGTAC
>CAZOGR010000023.1:0-9290 GCA_964579355.1 uncultured Dehalococcoidales bacterium
TATACTTTTCTGGAAAGCCAGCGTAGCTCAGTGGTAGAGCAACGGTTTCGTAAACCGTCGGTCAAGAGTTCGACTCTCTTCGCTGGCTCCAGTTTTTTCAATTGATTAGTTTTCAGTACCGTTTTCGGGGCTGCTGTTTTTCCGGTTTTCCCTCTTTTTCCCCTTCAAGCTCAAGCTTATTCTGTTATCTGTGGCAAGAGTAGAAATGAGTCGTACTTACCGCCAGTGCAGACGATATGACGCCCTGTGTTTTTCGTTACCGGACCGGGCATGGCCATACCACCGGGGCCGCCCTGTCTGAACCGGTTCATCGGGTTGACGCCGGCGATGATGAGTTCGAGTTTTTCTCCTTTATGCCATCGCATGCCGAGAGGGCGAATTGCGATATCCAGAGGTACCGCACGTCCGGGTTCGAGCGGTTCTTCACTCTCATGAGTATGGTACGCGAACCAGGGATTCGAACGCGACGCATCGAGCCGGCGATGCGATGCCCGTAATCTGCCGTCCGGACCGGTAAAACCGTATCCTCCCGGCACGTGACGGCCGGCGGCATCCAGCTTGTGGAGCAGCACGAAAATATCGGCATCGTCGGCGATATCGGTCTCTACCCACAGATGCAGGCTGGCATACCCGGCGTACTCCGTATCTTCATCAAATACGATAGTAAACCGCGCCTCATCCTGAGCATCATCACTCCGGTAACCGACCGAAGATTCACCTGCCGGGGCTTCCTGAGAGAGCGTATTTCCGGCAGCGTCCAAATACAGCTTCTGATACCGGGTACGCTCGAGCGGCCATTCTTTTTCCGGACGGTTGACCGTATCGGTGCCGCCGGGGTCAAGAACAGAGAGACGCACTTTCGGCGTTGCCGGCCAGTCGTTATTTTTGTTTTTCAGGTAGTAATCGAAAAATTTTCGGAGGTCTTCGGCGTACTCATAGTAGTCCGGCCACTCGCCGGTATTATGGACCCGCAGCCACTTGTCTTTCGATGAAATCCGGCGGAAGGCGTCTATCGTCTGATGGCCTCCCCAGCTTGCGACAATATACGCAGGTACGGTAATTTTCTCCAGTTCGGGAGCTTTATCCCTCCAGTAGGCATTCATCAACGGATACTTTTCAGCCATGACCGCCATATCTTCTATACGATTCATGCCAATCTGGGTTCCGGTATTGAAGTCGTTGAAAGCGGTGTCCTGAATGCCGCCCCGGCGGACATCACAGCGGTACAGGTCGATGTGTCCCTCCCAGGGAGCGATGGCTGCCAGGTGAGGCGGATTTTGCGCGGCTGCATACCACTGGATTATCCCGAGCCAGGAATTTCCCGACATGGCTACTTTTCCGTTACACCATGGTTGCGCGGCCGTCCACTGGATGAAGTCGTTACAATCATTGGCGGACATGGTGCCCCACATATACATATCGCCTTCGGAGAACAAGGAGCCCCGGGCATCCACATTGATGACAGCATAGCCGTGGTTGCACCAGTAAGCGGGGTCCGGTCCTTCGAATTTCTGCAAACCGGAGACGACACCGGGGGCTACCCCCGGGGACGGCGGCTGGGGGACCGTTTTACCGTAGGGGCTCCAGCTCAGTATCGCCGGAAATGTGCCGGAACCGGCCGGCAGGTAGATATCCGCATAAATCGTCGTACCGTCCCGCATCCTGACGCCGGTATCCCGGTGCCGGACGATATCGCAGGGGAGCGGAATTCCGTCTTTGATGAAGGTCGTTCCTTTCGTAAGGACAGTCACTTCGGGTTTGAACTCGATTGGCGCCGCAGTCTGCAATTCGATACCCCGGTTTTTCGTATCGAGTGGCTGAGCCTTTCGAAAAGCTACCTCGATGGTTTCGGTACCGAACTGCATGGTTTTATAAGAAATCTCGCTTTTCATTTTTCGTCGACTGTCCTGATGTAGTCAAGGGCGCTTCTCGCGGCGATACGGCCGGTGCCGAAGGAAAATCCCATGGCATTGCCCGGCAGGATATTCGGGTAAATATCCTTGTACAGGTTGCATATCATGTCTCCGCCGGCGGCATAGAGGCCGGGAATCACCGAGAAATCCCTGGTAAGTACTTCGGTCCGGTAGTTGACCTTTACCCCTTCCGGCGTCCCCGTATTCCCCATGCTCCGGCTGGCGTAAAATTTCGGCCGTTTCACCGGCATGAGGTATTTCGCTTTTTTATTGAAAAGAAGGTCACGGCCTGTTTCGCAGCACCGGTTATATTCCTCGACGGTCTTTTTCAAGCCGTCTTTATCGATGCCGGTCTTGTCGGCCAGTTCATCGAGCGTCTCCGTTACGAATACCATGCCGGAGCCTTTCTCGAGAATCTTTACCGCTTCAGCTTCGAATTCTTCCCGGTTAACTATTGTCGAGGGGGTACCTGCCTGGGCAATCCCGAAACCCATCGGGAAATCCAGCCCGTTTTTTATGAAGTATTCTTTGGTATCTTCATCGAAAATGCGAAAGGCACAGCGGTCCTTCTGCAGCGATACGGCATTGCTGCCGAAAGGGGTTGTCACAGCCACTTCTTCGTTGATAAATCGCTCGCCAAGGATATTTACCATCAGATGGGGGTGACCGAACGAGGCGGTAAAAGGATTCATCAGGTTTGCCGCAGAAGCCCGGTGTTCGCCACCGAACGGCGGCGGCAACGTGCCTTCAGTCACTTCAGCCCCGACCTCTCTTGCCATCCTGAGGCCTTCTCCGACCAGCCCCGGTATGCCGAAGGGAGCCCGGTGATGGCCGCCAAAACCGCCGGTAGCCAGAACGGCTGCCTTGCAGTTGACCCGGATAACCTCTCCATCGGCGCTTTCGGCTTCGACTCCGGTTATCCGTCCGTTCTCCTTAATCAGTTTTTTAGCGGTTGTTTTAAAGATAAACTGTACACCCAGCTGGTCGGCTTTTTCCCGCAGTTTGCGCATTATCGTTGCCGCTCCGCCCAGTCCGGGCTGGGGAGGGTCAGGTTTGATAATGTGTGCCGTGTAGTACCCGCCCGGGCCGTGAGATGTCAGGTCGGTAAACTCCACTCCCATATCTTCGAACCACTCCATCGTTTCCGTCGATATGTCGATGAGCGTTTTCACGAGGCGGGCGTTCACCGACCACTGCATGAAATCCATGTAAAGGCGGAACGCTTCGTCCTTGCTCAACGAGTATTGCCTGATTCGCTGGAGCCGGCTTTCGACGGCAAATAGCTGGTTCGCCCTGAGAGCGGTACCCCCGGTATGGTTCGTTTTTTCGATAGCGATAACGCTCGCTCCCCCTTCCGCCGCCGTGACCGCTGCCGCCAGGCCGGCCGTTCCGGCAGAGAGGATAACGACATCCGCTTGATACTGTTTCATTTCCGGTCTCCTTCTTTTTAAGGTTTCAGGTACTTCCCCCAGGCATTGTACTGCTTTATTTTTGCCTGTGTTTCCGGCATCTCCGTTTGAGGTCCCTCTTCGGTGCGGTGCCTCATTATCCATTCCAGGTGATGTTTCTGTTTAGCGGCTGAGAACCGGGGATTCCTGATATCGTCCTCATTCCAGGCAACCGTGTATTTACCGTCAACAATCGAAACTTTTCCATGGACCTGGCAGGTGGGGCACATGATATCGGGAAGCCCTTTATCGAGGTAAAAAACATCGCAGTGGCAGACCGGGCAGGAGATGGGCGAATCCTCTCCCAGGTACTTCACCTGTTCGAAGGGCAGGTCCATGGATTTCGCCAGGTTATGCCCGAGTTGCCGGCTTCTCTCTATCGCCCATTCATTATCGGGCGTCAGGGCGGCGCCTTTATCGGCGCAGTGGTTTATCTGCACCTGGTCGACAAGGGTTGAAAAGTGCTGTATCAGCAGGTGAATGGTGGGTAAGCCGAGGGCTGTCCAGCCGTCGTACCCGGACCCGCCTACCGAAATTGCCGCCGAGAGTTTCTTACGGTCATGCACGTAGGGGTTCTTCATGAAGACGTGGTTCACTTTTTCACTGACGCACATCAGGGTTCCCGGTGCTCTGATATGGTACACCGGCGCGGCAACTATCAAAGCGGCATCTCCCAGCATGGTGTTTTCGAGAATCCAGTCGGAATCATCGTGAGGGCATTTCGAGTTTTTGAAACAGGCGCCGCAACTGGTGCAGGGCAGTATCTTGAAATCCAGTGCCCGGATGATTTCAGTCTCGACTCCGTCTTCTTCCGCGGCCATCAGCGCCGCTTTCAGAAACGCCTCGCAGTTACTGTTTTTCCTGCCGAATGATAAACCGATAATCTTTTTCACTGTCGTATCTCCGTTCTTCTATGTAAAATTTCTTAGTTTGAATTTCGGCCCCTGCCATGGGTTTTTGGAAATAGTGAAAACAAAATCCGCCTGAAACACTCTGAATAATATAGGACATCATATAAGAATTCTTATATAGCAAGAATAGCCGGTAAATGTCAAGTGGTAAACGAAAAAGGGGTGTGAAAAGTTGGAGCTATCGGTACTGCATTCGAAACGTTCTTCAGTACCAGCCCAGGGTGCCTTCTTTTTTCGAGCGGTTGACGCCCCAGCGAAGCGTATAGTAGCCCACCGGTAACAGAATCACCGCGAACAGCAGGCCTTTCAGGAAATCGAACTGCACCGCCGAATCAGACAGAGAGGCGTTGGTCAGCATCGACAGGCGGCAGAGGTGATAGACCCAGGTCTGAGGCAGGAACCAGGAAAAGGTCGAAACGCCGGGGAAGAGGATTTCATCGAGGTAGACCACCGGGAAAGCCACCCCGGCGAGCAGGTTCTGGAGCACGTTAATCGCCCAGGTAATGGGGTCGGTTGACTTGGTGACTATCCGGATACCCGTCGAGATGAAAGCCAGGCTCATCATGATGGTCGCTGAAATGAGGAAAGCAACTATCGTTGAAACGATATTGACGTTCAGTTGCGCTCCGAAAACGTAAATGCCGATAAGCAGGTAGGGGATAAAGGTGAGAACGGAGAATATGTAGTTCCAGGAAATGTTTCCGATAACGAAAATCGGAATTTTGATACCGGTCATGAGGACGGTTTCAAGGGTCCAGGGGTTAAGCTGCCGTTCCACGCCCTGGACGAGGGGCATGACAAGGTTGCTGATAGCGATACCGACGACGAGGAACGAGATGTAATCGCTCTGGTACATTTCAGAAACCGGCCGCTGGACGTAGGAGGCCGTCACACCCCAGGAAAAGACGCCAATCAGAATATTTATCAACTGGGTGGTCATGGCGGTGCGGTAACTTATCCAGTTAAAAAAGTCACGCTTTGTAAAGGCGAGTATCTGCTGAAGCTGCATCGGCATCATCAGGCTCTTACCTCCTCTGTTCCCGGCGGGTGATTCTCATAAAGACTTCTTCGAGGCTTGGTTCGGAGGTAGTGATACTGAGAATACCAGGTTTCCTGCTGACGATGAATCCTATGATACCTGAGAGATCCATTTCTTTATCCACACGAACGGAGATAGCGCGGAGATTCCTGTCCCGGCTGATATCAAAGGTGATTTCTTTCACCCCGTGAAGAAGCCGGAGAGCCGAAAGCATCTCCTGTTCCTGACTGATATCGAAATACCCGTCGGAGCAGGCGATATTAAGGATTTTTTCCTCGATGACCGTCCGCTTGATATTGGCAGGAGTATCACAGGCGGTTATCCTGCCTTTTTCGAGAATGGCAATCCTGTCACATATTTCCTGTGCCTCGTAGAGGTTATGGGTGCTCATCAGGATAGTGGTTCCTTCCTCGCGGGCGAGCTTATCCCGCACCAGCGAACGGAAATCAGCCGCGGCGAGTGGGTCCAGCCCGGCGGTCGGTTCATCGAAGAGGAGAATCGAGGTGTCCCGGAGGAGGGCACGGCAGAGCAGGAGTCTTCTCTGCATTCCGGTGGAGTATCGCTGGTAACTGTCATCAGCCCGGTCGGCGAGACCGGTTAAATCGAGAAGGTAATCGATTCTTTTCCTGGCTTCTTTTTCACCAATGCCGTAGAGCAAGGCGTAAAAAGCAAGATTCTGCCTTCCCGAAAGTCGCCAGTTGAAGCCCCGGCTCTCCGGCAGTACCGCCTGGAGATTTCTCACCACCCGCGAGGGGTCTTTTTTCAGGTTGATGCCATTGACGAAAACTTCTCCTTCGTCGTGAATGACAAGGGTACAGAGAATCTTAATCAGGGTAGTCTTACCGGCGCCGTTCGGTCCGAGCAGGCCGAAGACCTCGCCTTTGGGAATCTGCAGGCTGATGCCGCGCAGGGCCTCTATATACGAGCGTTTTTTACGGCTGAATATTCCTCTCAGGACGCTGAAGGAATCGATTCCCCGGGCTCCCCCGCCGGGGCCTCCGCCACGACCTCTGCCCTGGTTTGCGTCTCCTGACACGGAGGGATACCGCTTGATGAGGTCGATTGTCTCAATTGCGTATTCCTGAGTCACGTTTACTCCTTATGACACAGGTGGTCCGGATTGTCTTTCATCAGCGGGATTTGCCGATCGGCGAAGGGTGGAATATTCCTGTAAAAAGCGTTCCATCTGGTTTTTTATGGCTTCGATATCACCGGCGATTTTTTTCAGGTGTTCGTGTCCGGCTTCCGTCAGGGTATAGAGTCGTCTCGGAGGCCCTTCACCTTCGGTATCCCAGGACGAATCTATTACGCCTTCGCTTTCCATGAAACGAAGGGTGCGGTAGAGGAAACCGGGGTCAATATCGGTAATACTATATTCTCCCGCCAGTTTTCCCATCAGTTCGTAGCCGTGTCCCGGTTTTTGGGCAAGGAGGAGGAGCATCCAGGCCTGGAGCGGCCAGGGCTTGTGGCGGGATTTCCGGTGGGGATGGTGTTCGCCGTGATGGTGGTGTTCGTGTTCATTTATCGTCATTAACTATCCGCATATAGAGACTATTTACATATAGATAGATTAAAACATATAAAAGTAAGAATGTCAATTGCGCGTTCAGTGTTATGATTTCCCGGAAAAGAAGGTAGAGGTAACAATCAGGTGTTGTCGGGGGTGATATATCGAATCGGGTATTATTTTTACATTGAAGATACCTGGAGAATGCGAAAATCCCGACTCACTTCACAGGCATCCATTACTGTTTTCGTTTTGGCTTCATTACGGTCTCCTCGGGCCGAGGGTAACGGTACTTTTTTCAGGCAGGGCGGGAAGAGAGTCGATGATTTTTCCATCGGGCTGACAGAGTGAATACCAAAACAGATGAGATTACTCCGGCTTTTTTACCGCCGGCCCTGTCTCAGGCAGGAGGATGCCGGCGAGCAGGAGGATATACGAAAGCCCGATGAAGGTGATGAACCCCGGCAGGTAGGAGCCGGTGATATCGACCAGATACCCGACCACGAGCGGGCTGATAAAGTTGCCGAAGTTGCCGCCGACCAGCATCATGGCGACGACGATGACCCCGAACCGAATCGGTATCTTCGGGATTTCCATGGGGATGGTCATAATGCTCGACATGTAAAAAGGCCCGAAAATACCCAGCAGCGTCACCCCCGTGTATATCACCGCCGGAATATCGAAGAGAATCGAGACCAGGCCGGTTACACCGGTGAGCGTGCCGGAAATAATCAGAAACGGCTTGCGGCGCCCGATTCTCGTGCCGAGGATTCCCCCGACGACCGAACCGGCGATACCCCCGATTTTGGAGAAAGCCATAATCGAACTGGCCTCGCCGAGCGGAATGTTGAAAACGTTGTAGTAGTAGTCCGGCAGCCACGAGTTCAGGGCGTTCTGGCAGCCCCATGACACCATGACGGAAAGCGTCAGGAGAATCGCATACCGGTTGGTGAGAATCTGTTTCAGGCTGATGTCCGGTTCATCCGTTTCTTCTTCCTTTTCAGTCTTTTCGAAGGCTTTCCGACCGTTCCCGTGGTTTCGTCCGAATATCACCCAGGCGAGGGCACAGACCAGGGTGAAGGCTCCGTAGACGATTATCGGGGCGTTCCACGACATCGCTGCGGCTATCGGAATAGCCGTTGCGAAGGCGAGGCCGTGGCCGAGGTTGGCGAAACTCATCGAAATGCCGTTGATGACGGGAAGGTTGCGGGTGCCGAACCAGTCGGCGGTGATGGCGGTAGCGGCGGGAACGACCAGGGCCGTGCCGATGGCAAAAACCGCCCGTAAAACCAGCAGCAGCAGATAGTCCGAGGTAAAGAGTGCCAGCGTTCCCGTTCCCATCATCAGGGCGCCGATAGCAAATGTCTTTTTCAGGCCGAGCCGGACGCTGACCATGTTCAGAGGCAGGGAGACCAGGGCGATGGAAAGGGGAGCGATTGACGCGTACCACCCGGCAGCACTGCGGCTGATGGCGAAATTTTCAATAATCAATGGAATTATCGGTCCCGCTAAGGCCCAGTTAAGGCCGAGGCAGGTCCGGATGAGGACGACTAAACTCAGGATGACATATCGGTATCGACTGTTATCTTTCAAATGCCGGCAGCTCTTCACCAACGTTTGCGGATTGTTACGTTAATGATACAACGGTAACGCTGCGGAGGGCAATTGTCCGGAGGCGAATGGAGATGAAAAAAGGGGAAACAGCCTGTTACCGTTTCCCCTTTACCAGGTTAGTTACGATTAAGTAACTAATATTTGAATTCGGTCGTGACCTCGTTTACCTTCAGGGTATAGGTCGTGCCTTCGGTGAAATCGGAGCCGAGGTTGACATACTCCTCGCCGAACCGGTAGGCCATATCGCAGATGGCATCGACCGGACGCCGGGTCGTTATCTCGATGGTAATCTCGTTGCCGTCCCTCGTTACCGCTGACTCATGGAAGGTAGTGCAGCCGTCTCTCAATCCATACTCAATCTTCACGCCGACCTGGACAGGGAAGGATTCCATGAAAACGACCTCGACATTATGTATCGGGGCGGAGCTGACAAGCATTTCTTCATCTTCTATCGTTACCTGTCGCAGCATGTCCCACTGTCCGTCCATCAGGGCAGCGGTTATTTCCCCGTTCTCAACCGTTACCACCGCTTCATGAGGGGTGATAACCTGGAGAAGCATCTGTCCCTCGCGGTCACCGTAGCCGGACTGGCGGCTGTCGAAATCGTAAACGAACTGCCAGGCATTCGGGATATCCGGGTAAAGCGTCTCGGTAAGCACCAGCGTTTCTTCCATCCCGTCGAAAGTAAACGTCGGGCTGTTCCTGACGAATTCCTCGGCTTTCTGACGGGCCTGTTCCTCGGTAAACGCGTGATTTTCGCCGGTTTCTTTCGGTCCGCACGAGGCGGCGACCAGAGCCAGAGCGGCAATAATCAGTAGTACGAGATACCTGAATGTTTTCATTTTCAGTCTCCTTCCG
>CAZOGR010000023.1:9390-11418 GCA_964579355.1 uncultured Dehalococcoidales bacterium
CTCTCCTGGTTTCGTTCCGGGTTTCCCCGATTATACGACAGGAAGAACCGGGTACTCAAAGGGGTTCCGGTTTTTCTTGTTATGTCCCTGAAAGATGTTGTAAGATAGTTTACTTTTCACAACAACGAAAGGTGTCTGACATGGCAATCAGGCGCCTTTTTCTTATGCAGACAGGAAAGGACCGTACATGGCAACAGCGACACGTAATACGCAGGAAGTCGCCAGACAGACCAGTATCTGGGGACGGAATCTGATTATCCTGGCAGTGGCGATTTTTCTCATGGGCCTCGGCACCGGCCTGCAGAACGGCATCAATACCAACTTCATGAAGGACCTGAACCTGTCCGACGCCCAGGTGCTGATGCAGTCAGGCATCCGGGAAATCCCCGGCCTGGGGCTGATGTTCATTGCCGCTCTTCTCATTCGCCTGCCGCTGACCTGGCGGGCGGTGGGCGCGGTTGTCGTCATGGGAGCCGGTTATGCCCTCTACGCTACCGTTCATTCCTGGTCGGCGCTGGTGGTCATGTCGCTGCTCGCCAGTATCGGTTTTCACCTCTTCATGCCGCTTCAGAACGCCCTGGCGCTCGGCCTTGTCAAAAAGGAGCATTCCGGCCGGGTTCTCGGCACGCTGGCTTCGGTCGCCGCCCTCGCATCAATTGCCGGTATCGGCAGTATTCTCCTCTTTACCCAGTGGTTCGATTTGCGTTTCCTGGCTGCACTCGCCGGTATCATTATTGTCGTTGCGGCGATTGTTCTTTCCCGTTTGCCGAAAAATATCGGTGAAACCGCCAAGCCTCAGCCCCGGCTCCTCTTCAGGAAACGGTACTGGCTTTACTACGTACTCCTCCTTTTCGAAGGCTCGCGTACCCAGGTATTTTCCGCTTTCAATATCATGGTGCTCGTCTACTACTTCAACCTGTCGGCCTTCCAGATAAGCCTCCTGCTGCTGACGAGCGGCCTCGTCAATTTCCTGCTTGCCCAGCGAATGGGACGCCTGCTCGATGTCATTGGCGAACGGAAAACCCTGACTGTCGGCTATGGCGCTCTGGCATTGTGCTTCGTCGGTTATGCCCTCGTTGAAAACGTCTGGTTTCTCTGCGTGATGGTGGTATTTATCAACCTGCTCGTCACCCTCAGCATGGGGTTGTCCACCTACGTCAACCGCATTGCCCCGCCGGAAGAACTGACCCCGACCCTTACCACCGGTGTCAGTGTCAATCATATCACCTCGGTCGGGATGTCGTTCCTGGCCGGTGCCCTGCTGCCGGTAATCGGCTACAAGGCCCTTTCCTGGGGGGTTGTTATTATCGTCCTTCTTTCGATTCCTTTTACCCTGGCCATGCGTACCCATTATACCGAGGAATTACCGGTTGAGCTAAAATAATGAAGTTACCGACGGAAAACGCCGGTAACGATTCCGGAATCTACACTCTCTTTCTTCGGATGAGATTGAGAAAAACATGCCGGAAAACAAGGTAACTCTTGATACCTTCGTTCAAAATGGAATATAATCAGGTACATTTTGGATTTTTCACGACGGCGGAGTTTTTCGCCATATCGGCAACGCCCCCGGCACAGGCCTGGAAGGGATGACGTGGCAAAGAAAAAGATGATATGTCCGTTTTCGGACAGAATGTGTCAGAACTGCTCCCTCTATATCGGCCGGCACTACCGGCTGTGCGACAGCGCTCATTACCGGGGCGTGCTTGGTAATGACGATTCTCATGACGTCGCTCCTTCATCGAGCAATTTATCAGGGAAAAGGGATTTATCCGTTCCGGAACTTGAGTATATCGAGGAACTCGACCTGTTTCTTGATTTGCCGTAAACGACTCAAGCGAACGAAGAGACATAAAAGAGAGGTAACTATATGAAACTTGAAGGCGGCTTTAAGCTGAAAGCGTCCCGCCAGGCGGTCTGGGATGTCGTTCTCGAACCGGGAACGCTGGCATCCTGCGTCCCGGGAGCACAGAAAATCGAACAGAAAGACGAAAAAACCTATGAATGTCTGGTAAAACAATCGGTGGG
>CAZOGR010000023.1:11518-15458 GCA_964579355.1 uncultured Dehalococcoidales bacterium
AAATCGAACAGAAAGACGAAAAAACCTATGAATGTCTGGTAAAACAATCGGTGGGACCGATTTCGGTTTCATTGCAGTTTACCGTCATTCTCACCGAACTGGAACCACCGAGCCATGTCCGGGCTGAAGGAAGGGGCGAAGCCCTCGGGAAAATGGGGACGTTTACCATGAACCTGGAGGTAAACCTTACCGAGGCGGACGGCATGGTCGAAGTTGCTTATGTCACCGATGTCAATATCGTCGGCAAGCTGGCGACGTTCGGCGAGCGGATAATGCGGGCGAAAGCCAAGACGGTCAGCGAGGATTTCGGGAAAAATCTCCAGAAGAAACTCGAGGAATTAACCGCCGGCCAGGCATAGTTTTTTCTAAGTCACAGGAGGTAGGACTATGATATATGATTTCGATTACATACCAGCCACGACGCTCAGTGAAGCGCTGACGTTACTCGAAGAACATCCTGACGACAGCAAGGTTATCTGCGGCGGCCAGTCGCTGCTCATCATCCTCAGGCAGGGGCTGATTCAGCCCGAATATCTCATCGATATCAAGGGCGTGAAAGAACTCTGCTACATCGAACAGGATGAAAACAAAGGGGTGAGGATAGGCGCCACTACCACCCATACCATGATTGAGAAATCGCCGCTCATTCGGGAATCGTTCAGTGTCCTGTCCGACATGGAACACCGGCTCGCCTCGGTGCAGACGCGGAACTGGGGAACCATCGGCGGGAATATCGCCCATGCCGACCCTGCCGGAGACCCTGCCCCGGTGCTTATCGCCTTAAGGGCGATGCTGACGATTGCCGGGCCGGACGGCGAACGAAGCCTGCCGGTCGAAGATTTCTTCCTCGATTATTTCGAAACGGCCCTCGGACATGGCGAACTCCTGACCGGGATACGGATTCCGGCGATTCCGGAACGAACCGGCGTCGCCTATACGAAATTCAATGTCATCGAGAGTGAAATGCCGACGGTCAGCGCGGCGGTCTCATTACAATTGAATCCTGACGAAACCGTCGCCGATGCCCGGATTGCCCTCGGTGCTGCCGCTCCGGTACCCCTGAGAGCCAGAGACGCTGAGGATATTCTCAAGGGTAATAAAGTGACGGCGAAACTGCTTAAAGAAGCCGGCGAAGCGGCTGCTGTGGCGGCTGACCCGATTTCCGATATTCACGCTTCGGAAGAGTACCGGCGAGAACTGGTAAAGATTCTTGTCAGGCGTGTCGGCACGGAAGCCCTGGCGAAAGCCCTGAAATAAGAAAACACCTTGTGTGGAGGTTAGATATGACAATCCGGGAAAAATCGAAACTGAAAGAACTGACATTTACCGTTAACGGACATCTCCGTACGATATTTGTTCAACCGAATGCGCTGCTGGTCGATGTGCTGAGAAAAGACCTCGGCATGACGGCCACCAAGCGGGGCTGCGAAAGCGCCGCCTGCGGCGCCTGCACGGTGGTACTGAACGGCCTGGCGGTTAAATCCTGCTCGATACTGGCCGTTCAGGCGAACGGAGGTGAACTACAGACTCTCGAAGGCATGGCCGAAGGGGGAAAGCTTCATCCGCTGCAGCGGGCTTTTCTCGATTACGGAGCCTATCAGTGCGGGTTTTGCACGTCCGGCATGCTGAACTCACTCCGGGCGTTACTTGAAGAAAACCCGAAACCGACCGAAGATGATATCAAGACGGCTATCGACGGCAATATCTGCCGCTGTACCGGCTATATCGCCATTATCCGGGCAGTCAACGCGGTGGCGAACGGCGAGTACAAGGAGGACGAATAATGAGCGAAAAATATTCGGTAATCGGAAAATCTCATGTCCGGGTGGACGGCACGGCCAAGGTCACCGGCTCTGCTAAATACACCTTCGATATTGTTCTCCCTAATATGCTCTACGGAAAAATTCTCCGAAGCCCGTACCCGCACGCCCGTATTCTCAGCATCGATACCTCGGCAGCTCTGAAACTGCCGGGAGTTAAAGGTGTGGTAACCGGAGCGGATACCCTGGGCAAGAAAAACGGTATCTGGCGCCGGTTTCCCGAGCTGTGCGATGAAGAAATACTCTGCCGGGAAAAGGTACGATATATCGGTGACCCGGTGGCGGCGGTAGCGGCGGTCGATGAAGCGACTGCCGAAGCCGCCCTCGACCTAATCGAAGTCGAATATGAGCCTTTACCGGCGGTGTTCGACCCCCGCGAAGCGATGAAGGAAGGCGCTCCGCAGATTCACGACCACGCCGAAAGGAATATCAACAACACGCGGCACATCGAATGGGGAAACGTCGATGAGGATTTAGAGAAATGCGATGTGGTACTCGAAGAACAGTTTTACAGTTCTCCCCAGGCTCACGTCTGTATGGAAACACACGGGGCAGTTTCTGATTTCAGCCATGACGGGAAATTGACGGTCTATACCTCGACACAGTCGAACTATATGATACAGGTCATGCTTTCTGATATTCTCGGGATACGGGAAGGTGACGTCAGGGTTATCAAGCCACCGAGCGGCGGCGGATTCGGCAGTAAAATTGAAATCGATTCAGGCCAGTTCTGCTCCGCGCTCCTTTCCCAGAAACTCAAGCAGCCGGTCAAGATAATCCTCACCCGCGAGGAAGAATTCACTGCTACCAAGCGCAAGACCCCGATGTATTACTCGGTCCGGATGGGAGCCATGAAGGACGGCACCCTGGTGGCGAAAGAAGTGAGGGTAGTCACCGAAGGCGGCGCCTATACGGGAATGGGGGCGACCGCTCTCTACCTGGCAGGCTTCTATTCCTGCCTTCCCTACACGTGGAAGAGTTACCGCTATGACGGCTACCGTGTCTATTCGAATTCAATGCCGGCTTCCGCCCTGCGCGGTTTTGGCGCTCCCCAGGCGTATTTCGTCGGGGAATCCATGATAGACATGATGGCGGAAAAGCTGGGCATGGACTCCCTCGAGATTCGCCGGAAAAACGCCGTCGGCCCCGGCCACGAGGTTCCCGGTCAGGCTTTGATGCAGAGTTGCGGCTTGAAAGAGTGTTATGACGCGATTGAGAAGCACATCAAAGAGCGGGGCGAACTGCCGCCGAACCGGGCAATCGGCATCGCCAATTACGGCTTTATGTCCGGCGGTATTTTCAACTGGTTCAATACACCGTACGCCTTCGCGGCGGCGATGGTCAAGATAAACGTGGACGGCAAGGTCGACCTCTTTACCGGCGCCTGCGATACCGGCCAGGGGTCGGATACCACCCTCAGCATGATTTGTGCCGAGGAACTGGGGGTACACCTCGACGATATCCGGATTCATGCCGAAGATACGGCCATCAGCCCGGTCGATCTTGGTTCATGGGGCAGCCGTGAAACGCTGATGAACGGCAATGCTGTCAAGATGGCAGCGGCCGATGCCAAGCAGCAACTGCTGAAATATGCTTACGCCAAGATGGGGCCGAATATCGTCTACGACCTGGATATAAAAGACCATAAGGTGTTCATTGCTGACCGGCCGGAACGAAGTATTTCCTATTTCGATGTCGTCAAAGACGCCATCCGGGGAAATGAAGGGCAGACAATAATCGGCCGCGGGCATTACACTCCGCATCGAAAAGGCATGGTATCGCCGGCTTTTGGTTTCGGCGTTCAGGCTGCCGAGGTGGAAGTCGACCCGGAAACGGGCAAGGTGAAACTGATAGAAATTGTCACGGCCCACGATTGTGGCCAGGTAATTAATCCGGTGGCGGTCCTCGGACAGGTGGAAGGCGCCACCCATATGGCTGCCGGGGCGGTTGTCTGCGAAGACCAGCCGGCTGACAACGGAAAGATTTTGAATCCATCTATCGGCGACTACAAGATACTCCGGGCGCTCGATATGCCGAGCACTATCGGTATTGAGGTTGATACCTTTGAACCGGAAGGCCCCTTCGGGGCCAAAGAAGCCGGAGAGGGGTTGACCAGCCCC
>CAZOGR010000024.1:0-5513 GCA_964579355.1 uncultured Dehalococcoidales bacterium
ACTGGAGAGGACTTATCGACTGGTTCAGGGACAGCATGGTCGGGAGAGGCTATATTGCGCCGGAAGACATGGACCTGCTCCGGGTGTGCGATGAAACGGAAGAGGTTATCGAGCTGGTTCAGAACTGGCATCTGCGACACCAGATAACCGGCCACGCCGCGTTCGATTTATAAGGACACAGCGGGAAGAATACCGGCGTTTTTCAGGTATCGAGCCAATCTTCGAGTTGAAGTCCGTCAACCCGCTCGAATTCACGGACATTATTCGTGACGATGATGAGTCCCTGAGCCTTCGCGTGCCCGGCTATCAGCGTATCCATAACTCCGATGGAAGTCCCCTGCTGCCTCAACGCTGCACAAATCTTCCCGTATTCTGCCGCCGCTTCATCATCGAACGGCAGGATATCCACGATTGACAAAAACTGATTCAGCGCGAGAAGGTTTTTCTCCTGCCAGGCGCTTGCTTCCACGCCGTACAAGAGTTCTGCAAGGGTAATGGCCGAAATTGCGACGCCGTCTTTCAAAGCTGAACGAAGTTTCTTCAGCACGTTTTCCGGTTTCTTCTTTATCAGATACACACAGATATTCGTATCGAGCAGGTATTTCACAGCGTCTCCCGGGGCGCCTGAATGCCCTGATTGCGTCCGTCAGCAAAGAAATCACCGGAAAAGCTGTCAAGACCGTTAAGAAAAGTTTCCCACGCTCTCTCCTTTGGAAACAGCATAACGGTTTTACCCACTTTTCTAATATATACTTCACTGCCCGAAAAACGGTATTCTTTCGGTAAACGGACTGCCTGGCTCTGCCCGTTGACGAACAATTTTGCCGTATCCATCTTCAATCACCTCGCGCATAGTATATATTATAGTATATACTATTGTCAATGCTCAATGAACAGTAGGACTTCACACGGCTCCGCTATGGTTACGGGCCATACGTGTCCGGCAAAATAATCAGGGAACCTCCGGAACAGTTCCCCCTCCCTTGATATAATTCAGAGGTTTCTTCGATTTACTGCTGCGGATTCGAAACCGGTTTAGTGGCGAGCCATTCGCCGGTCATTTTCAGCATCGGCAGTTTCATCTCGTAATTCTGCCTTCTGACAGGCATCATGTCCACGACGTCGAACCGGCACATCTGAAGGGTCGCTTCCAGGTTAAGGCAGGCCTGCACAGCGAAGTTCCCGCCGCCTCCGGCCAGGCATAACCCGGCAGCCGATTTTCCGGCTGTGACCGGCTTTTCATTGAAGGCGGAAATCCGGCGAAACCGGTCGAGAAACGCTTTCATACTTTCGGTCAGGTCCTTGAAGTAGACCGGCGAAGCGAAGTAAACAAGCTCCGCTTCCTCAATCTTTTCGACCAGCGTCGAAAAATCGTCCTTGATGACACACCAGCCTTCCCGTCGGCAGATGCCCCAGCCGTCGGCATCGCACTGCCGGCAGTGTTCCAGCTTCAGTTCGGGGAGAAAAACGGTTTCCGTGGCAGCACCGGCTTTTTCAGCGCCGCCGGCAATCGTTTTGATGGCTCCGGCGGTTCTTCCCTCACGGTTTTTACTGCCGGAAATAAAGAGAATTTTCATATTTCCTCCCGGGTAACGGATTATTCAGCGTCTTCCTGTGCCTAGCGGTAGGTATCGTAACAGACGATTTCGTTGAGGGCTTTCCGGTCTTTCGGCCGTCCGGTTTCATCGGGGTAGCCGAGGGTCAGCAGGGCGATAATTTTGCATTTTTCGGGGACATTGAGAATCTGGCATGCATCCGCCTGGCGGAAGGCGCCAATCCAGCAGGTACCGAGCCCTTCATCGACTGCTGCCAGCATCATCTGGGTGACGGCAATCGAAAGGTCGACGGGCGCGCCCGGAATCTCGCACAGCATCATGTTTCCCGGGGCGGTCGTAACGGCCGCGATAATGACCGGGCAGTTCGTAACGTGCGCCTGGCCCCCCGAGGCCGCGCCAAGCTGTCTGATTTTTTCGCTGTCCCGGACAACCACGAATTTCCATGATTGCCGATTGCCTCCTGACGGCGCCAGGCGGGCTGCCTCGAGAACGGCATTCAGTTTATCTTCGGGTACCGGTGTACTCTTGTATCCCCGGATACTTTTTCTCTTCAACATCGCTTCTTTAACGTCCATCATCGTCCTCCGTCATGCTGTTTTTTCTCAAGGTAGTTAGAGAATATACCATTTTTAAGGTTTATTTCAATACAGGCGAAAATTCTGACAAAGAGCCGTAAAAATACTGAGAAAACGGTGTTGACAGGAACGAAACATGATTGTAATATTAAATATACGGCAATCGGTTGCCGCATACCAACAAAAACAGGAAGTAACGACGGAGCGGAAACAGAAAACCGGCCGCTCCGGAAAATCGGGAGGCACTCATGGGAAGAGTTTTCGTGAATGAAGAAGCATGCATCGGCTGCCGGCTTTGCGAGGTGTTCTGCAGGCTGGAGCATTCGGCAACGAAGAACCTGGTGAAAGCCTTCAAGCGGGAATCGCCGGCTCCCCTGGCGAGATTGAGAGTCGAAGAAGAAGCGGAAGTCTCCTTCTCCACCCGCTGCCAGCAGTGCGAGGAGTCTCCCTGCGCCCGCGCCTGTATCACCGGCGCTCTGATGTACAACCGGGAAAAGGGGGTCGTCGAGTTCGATGAGGAACGGTGCGTCGGCTGCTGGACGTGCGTGCTGGTTTGTCCCTACGCGGCGGTTAACCGGGATACCCTGAAAGGGAAGACACTGCGCTGCGACTTATGCGGCGGCGAGGAGATTCCCGCCTGCGTCCGGAATTGCCCGAACGAAGCGCTTTCCTACCTCGAGACAAAAACTGGTGTACAATCGGTAGTACGGAATTGAACCGAAACAAAAACAGTAAAGTTTTGGATTAACGGCAATGATAGCAGTCATCGATTACGGAGCGGGAAACATTCGGAGTGTGGTGAACGCGCTCGGCAAACTGGGGTACGATGTCAATGTTACTTCGGACCCGGCCGAGGTACTCTGTGCCGATACGGTCATTCTTCCCGGTGTCGGGGCGGCTGCCGATACGATGGCAGGGTTACGAAAACTCGGACTGATAGAACCGATTAGACGGATAATTGCCGAGGACCGGCCGTTTCTCGGCATCTGCATCGGGCAGCAGGTGCTGTTTGCCGCCACCGAGGAAGGCGGCTGGAACGAGTGTCTCGGAATCTTTGCCGGTACGGTACGAAAACTGCCGGACGGGCTGAAAATACCCCACATGGGCTGGAACCAGGTACGACAAACGGTTTCCCATCCGATTTTCGAAGGCGTGCCGGATGAAGCGAACTTTTACTTTGTCCACAGCTATTATGCCGACCCTGAGGATACAAGCATCGTTATCGGAACGACCGACTACGGGGTAACGATAAACAGCGTTATTGCCAGAGGCAATCTGGTAGCGACCCAGTTTCATCCGGAAAAGAGTGGAGAGGCCGGATTGACGATACTCGGAAACTATATTAACAACGCCGCGAAGGCTTGAGAAGGTGGTACACAATGGCTGAGAACATCGTGACGAAATATTTGATAATAGGAAATTCCGCCGGAGGCATCGGCGCTGCGGAAGCGATTCGCGAACTTGACCCGAATGGGATACTGACTATCGTGTCCGATGAGCCGTATCCGGTCTACTCGCGGCCGCTGATATCGAAATTTCTCGGGAAAGGGTATCCGCTGGAGAAAATCCTCTACCGGCCGGCCGGATTTTACGAGGCGAATCGTATCGAGGCCATTCTCGGCGACAAAGTTACGGGAATTGATTTCACGGGCCATTCGGCAGTGCTGGAGAGCGGCAGAACCGTCTCATGGGAAAAACTGCTGCTGGCGCCCGGTGGCAAGCCGATAGTCCCCCGCATGGAAGGGCTGGCATCTCACGGGGTATTTACCTTTGCAAACCTCGACGATGCCCGGAAAATCGACGATTTCCTGCGGCGTTTTTCACGCAAGATGAATGTCGTTATTATCGGCGGCGGTCTCATCGGAGTCAGCGCTGCCGAAGCGCTCACCCACCGGGGAGTCGGCATTACCATCGTTGAAATGAAAGACCGGGTGCTGAACGTGCTGCTTGACGAGGAAGCCTCGGCAATGGAGACGGCCGCCCTGACCGGTGCCGGCATCGAAATTGTTACCGGCAGTACGGTAGTAACCATTACCGGCACACCCTCCGGTGACGTAGCCGGGGTGAGGCTCGACAGCGGCCGGGAAATTTCCTGCGACATGGTAATCATGGCAATCGGTGTTTCACCCCGTATCGAGCTGGTTGCCGGGAGCGATATAAAAACCGACCGGGGTATCCTGGTCGACCGGAAGATGGAGACATCGGTCAAAGGGGTGTTTGCCTGCGGCGATGCCGCTCAGGCGTTCGATTTCATCTACAGCGAAAACCGGCTGACGCCGGTCTGGCCGAATGCTTACCAGGGGGGCAGGACGGCCGGACTGAATATGGCGGGCGGCCGGTCCGAGTATCCGGGCGGTACCGCTCTGAACTCGATGAACTATTTCGGGGTGGATATCGTTTCGGCGGGCGTTACCGTCCCGCCGGATGACAGTTACGAGGTCGTTTCATCGCGGCTGGATGGTGTCTACCGGAAAGTGGTTACGAAAAACGGCCTCATCACCGGCATGATATACGTCGGCGATATCGAAATGTCCGGCATCGTCTACAACCTGATGAGAGACCGGGAAAACGTGGACTTATTCAAAGATGAGCTGGTAGCGGATGATTTCGGGATTATCTCCCTGCCCGATGAACTGCGACGTAAAAAACTCTCGGTACCTTCGAACCTGGCCGGTGAGGTGATAACGGCCATCGAAGAACCCGAGCCGGTCATTGCCGGAGAGTAGCTGAATACCTGAACAGGAGAGTACGATGATAGATTTACGGAAAATCAACAATATCCACAACGACGACAAGGTAATCGATGCCTGCTCGATATTCGGCGCCATGGACGTTACCGGTAAGCCGTTTACCGGCGAGAGGGTCATCCGGGCAATTGCCAACATGCACGACCGGGGTAACGGCCTCGGGGGCGGGTTCGCCGTCTACGGGCTGTACCCGGAGTATGCCGAACAGTACGCTTTTCATATCATGTTCCTGAGTCAGAAGGGCAAGGAACTGACGGAATCGCTGCTACGGGACAGATTCAACCTCGTCCACATGGAGGAAATCCCGACCCGTATGACGCCGGTAATCAAAGACCCGCCGATTGTCTGGCGCTATTTCCTCGATGTCGACGAATCAAAAACGAACGGTAAGCAGGCAGACGACTACGTCGTGGACCGGGTGATGGAGATAAACACCCGCGGTGAGGACAGCTTTGTCTTCTCCAGCGGTAAAAACATGGGTGTTTTCAAGGGCGTCGGGTACCCGGAAGAAATCGCCGACTACTTCATGCTGGAGCAGGTCGAAGGTTATCTCTGGACGTCCCACGGACGATTCCCGACCAACACCCGGGGCTGGTGGGGAGGAGCACATCCGTTCTCGATTCTCGACTGGACGG
>CAZOGR010000024.1:5613-15202 GCA_964579355.1 uncultured Dehalococcoidales bacterium
AACACCCGGGGCTGGTGGGGAGGAGCACATCCGTTCTCGATTCTCGACTGGACGGTGGTGCATAACGGGGAGATATCGTCTTATGGCATCAACCGCCGCTACCTGGAGCAGTTCGGTTATGTCTGCACGATGCAGACCGATACCGAGGTGGTTGCCTACGCGGTGGATTTACTGATACGGAAGCACGGCTTGCCGATTGAGACGGCTGCCACGATACTGGCGGCGCCGTTCTGGGATGATATCGAACGGATGCCGGTAAAAGAGAGAAGTACGGCGACGGCGCTGCGGCAGGTCTACAGCAGTATGCTGCTGAACGGTCCTTTCACCATCATCATCGCCCACCAGGGGGAGATGATAGGGTTGACCGACCGAATCCGGCTGCGGCCGCTGACCGTCGGTGAAAAAGACAATATGATATATCTCTCGTCGGAAGAAGCCTCGATACGGCTGATTTCGCCGGAACTGGACAGAACCTGGATACCCGTCGGCGGACAGCCGGTCATAGCCAGATTGAAAGACAAAGTATCGATACCGGCGTAGCCGGAAGAACCGAAAAGAGGCAGCAGAGTAACTGAGATGCTGACAAAAAGGATAATACCCTGCCTGGATGTGAAAAACGGGCGAGTCGTAAAAGGAATCAGGTTCCGGGACCACCGGGATGCCGGCGACCCGGTCGAGCTGGCCGAGTTCTATAACGAACAGGGCGCCGACGAACTGGTGTTTTACGACATTACAGCCTCGAGTGACGGACGGTCGATAATGAGGGACCTGATGGAGCGGGTTGCGGCACGGGTGTTTATCCCGCTTTCGGTAGCCGGCGGATTGAAAACGGTGGAGGATATGCACCGGATGCTGCTTTCCGGGGCAGATAAAGTATCCATCAATACCCCGGCCATTCTCAATCCTGACCTGATAACGCAGGGTGCGGAGCGGTTCGGCAGCCAGTGCATCGTCCTCGGGATAGACGCCAAACGGGTGCCCGGTTCCGACCCGATACGGTGGAGGGTGTATTCGCACACCGGAGCCGACGGCGGTTATTCGACGGAACTGGATGCTATCGAATGGGCGATAAAAGGGGTCAGGCTCGGCGCCGGAGAGATTGTTATCAACAGCATCGATGCCGACGGTACGAAGGCAGGATATGACCTCGAACTGTTGCGGCACATCAGCGAAAACGTAACGGTACCGGTGATTGCCAGCGGGGGAGCGGGGTCGCCCGAAGATATGCGTCTCGCTCTCGTTGAAGGAAAAGCGGACGCGGTACTTGCCGCCAGTATTTTTCACTATGGAACCCACCCCATCGGTGAAACTAAAAAATACCTGGCGGAACACGGCATAGCCGTGAGGATGTGAGGGAGAAGATGAAAACGTTTATAGCGCCGAAATTCAAGGTTATCAGAGATGAGAAACGGTGTATTCAGTGCAAGGTGTGCGTCAACCAGTGCACCTTCGACGTTCACTCCTACGATGAAGAAGATAATGTCGTGCTGAGCCGTGAGGAGAACTGCGTGGGGTGCCATCGCTGTTCTACCCTCTGCCCGACCAACGCTCTGACGATTACCTATAACCCCCAGGATTACCGGGGAAACAATAACTGGCGGCCGGAAATAATCGAAGATATCACCAAGCAGGCCGAGACCGGCGGCATGCTGCTGACCGGCATGGGCAACGACAAGGGGCATAAAAACTACTGGGACCACCTGGTGCTCAATGCCAGCCAGGTGACGAATCCATCCATCGACCCGCTGCGCGAGCCGATGGAGCTGACCACCTGGCTCGGGAGTAAACCCGACCGGCTGGAATTCGGGCCTGACGGCGAACTGAAAACGGTAATGCCGCCGCAGGTCAAGCTGGATGTACCGGTGATGTTCTCCGCCATGTCCTACGGGGCGGTCAGCCGCAGCACCCAGGAATCGCTGGCACGGGCTGCCCGGGAAATGGGCACTCTCTGGAACACCGGCGAAGGCGGACTGCACCGGTCATTGTACAAATACCGGAATAACACGACGGTCCAGGTCGCTTCAGGGCGGTTCGGCGTTCATGCCGAATACCTGAACGCGGGGAGAATCGTCGAGATAAAAATCGGCCAGGGCGCCAAACCGGGTATCGGCGGGCATCTGCCCGGCGAGAAAGTCAGCGCCGAAGTTTCCCTCACCCGGATGATACCCCAGGGAACGGATGCCATATCGCCGGCGCCTCAACATGATATCTATTCGATTGAGGACCTTTCGCAGCTTATCTACGCGCTGAAAGAGGCGACCAACTACACGAAACCGATTTCGGTAAAAATCGCCGCCGTCCACAACTCGGCGGCCATTGCCAGCGGCATGGTCCGGGCGGGAGCGGACATCATCGTTCTCGACGGCCTGCGGGGGGCAACCGGGGCCGCCCCGAAAGTGATTCGGGATAATGTCGGTATTCCTATCGAACTCGCCCTGGCGGCGGTCGATACCCGTCTCCGAGAGGAAGGGATACGGAACCGGGCTTCGCTGGTGGTTTCCGGCGGGATACGGAACAGCGGCGATATCGCTAAAGCCATTGCTCTCGGGGCCGACGCCGTTAACATCGGCACGGCGGCTCTCATCGCTCTCGGCTGCCACGTCTGTCAGCAGTGCCATACCGGACGGTGCGCCTGGGGCATCTGCACCAGCGACCTCCGGCTGACGAAACGGGTGAACCCGGATATCGGCGCCCGGCGGCTTTCGAACCTGCTCCGGGGCTGGAGCCACGAACTGAAAGACATCCTCGGCGGGCTGGGGGTCAATGCCCTGGAGAGCCTGCGGGGCAACCGCCTGCACCTGAGAGGGGTGGGCCTGAACCAGACCGAGCTGGACATTCTCGGAATACGAATGGCGGGGAGTTAACGATAATGGTCAGCATGATAAGCAATAAATTAAGTCTGGATGTATCCGGCGTCTACTACCGCGACCTTAACAAGCAGTTACGCGAAGCGGTCGACAGCGGTATCGAAGAAATCGAACTGCGTAACGTCTGCGGGCAGCGGTACCTTGGTACCGACCTCGACCGGCCGGTCAGAATCGATATCCACGGTACGCCCGGCAATGACCTCGGGGCGTTCATGGACGGGCCGCAGATAAACGTCTGCGGCAATGCCCAGGACGGTTGCGGTAACACCATGAATGAAGGCGAGATAATCGTTCACGGTCATGCCGGCGATATCGTCGGCCTGTCCGCCAGGGGCGGCAAGATATTCGTCAAAGAGGATGTTGGATACCGGGCGGGCATTCACATGAAAGAATATAAAGAGAAAAAACCGGTGCTGGTCATCGGCGGTACCGCCCAGGATTTCGCCGGCGAGTACATGGCAGGGGGCGTGATGATACTGCTCGGGCTTACCCTGGGGGAAAACGAGAAACACAAAGCCCGGTTTATCGGTACCGGCATGCACGGCGGTGTCATCTATCTCAGGGGAGAAGTCGAGGAGTACCAGCTCGGCAAAGAGGTTGGTATCGCCGAGCCGGACGAACATGACCGTGAAATCCTGAACCGGTACGTCGGAGAGTTCTGCAGCCGTTTCGGCGGTGATTCCGATACAATACTGAGCGGCAGGTTCGTAAAGCTGTTCCCGAAATCGTTACGTCCGTACGGAAGGCTCTACGCTTATTAAGCATGTACGGTAACCGGGTCTTGGTGTATGATAAAAGTCCGTGAGGGAATGAACGATGCCGGAGCTGATGATAATCGGCAGGAAAAGCAGTGAAACGGCGGAATTGATGTCGGCGCTCAGCCGGCAGGGGTTTGCCTGTGACATGATTCCGTACAGCGAAGATGTAGCTGAATTCGTCTTCCGCCGGTCCCCGGATATCGTCCTGGCCGAAGTTGACGGCTATCAGCCGGACAGCCTTACCCGGGAACAGGTTCAGGAAATCAAGCTGAGAACATCGCTGCCGATTATTGCTGTTGTCAGCGAAGAAGCGCTCCGGAGCCTCGATGTCGACCCGAACATGGACGATTTCATTTCATGTCCCTGCAATATGGGCGAACTGCTGCTGAGAATAAAGCGCCTGCTTAAACGGGAGGTGGTTCCCCCGGACAGGGAAACGATTATCAGCGACGGGCTGGTTATCGACCTGGCCAGTTGCGAGGTATCGGTCGAAGGGAAAAAAGTTGATTTGACCTTCAAGGAGTATGAACTCCTGAAATTCCTTGCCGGGAACGCCGGCCGGGTTTTTACCCGGGAAGCCCTGCTCGACAGAATCTGGGGCATGGATTATTTCGGGGGAGACAGGACGGTGGACGTTCACATCCGGCGGTTGAGAAGCAAGATTGAAAAAACCGACCTTGTTTTCATCGAAACGGTACGGAATATCGGCTATCGCTTCAGACCTGCCGGGAAATAATGGTGCCGGAAGTAAGGTAATGCCGGGATTACAATGAGAATGTATCGGACGCCCTTCGACCGGCTCAGGGTGAACGGAAGAAAGAGTGACAGGTTTAAAAGTATTCCGAAAAATCCCGCGAACCCGGAATAAAACCACTCGTGGTGAACACAATTAAAACCGTTCATGGTGAGCTTGTCGAACCACCGCGGCGCATTACAATGAGCACAAATTACTTAAAACGGATGCAAAAAATCTACGTTTTTTAATGGCTGTTTAATTTTCCCGAATTATGCGAAAATGAGGGGAAGCATCGGATATGCGAAATAACCGGAGCGGAGGGATGATACCTTGACCAGCAGAGAAGAGTCAAAAGATTACGTCCTGAAAATGGCGAAGGAGAACGATATCAAGTTTATCCGGCTGTGGTTCACCGATATTCTCGGTATCCTGAAAAGTTTCGCCATTACCGTCGAGGAACTTGAGAATGCCCTGGAAAACGGGATGGGATTTGACGGGTCGTCCATCGAGGGATTCTGCCGCATCGATGAAAGCGACATGATTGCCATGCCTGACCCGGACACTTTCAAGCTGCTTCCCTGGCGCCCCCGCGAGCACCGGGCGGTCGGCAGGATGTTCTGCGATATACTCAAGCCGGGCGGCGAACCGTTCGAAGGCGATCCCCGTTTCGTTCTGAAAAGGAACCTGAAAAAGGCGGCTGACCTCGGCTACACCTTCTATGTCGGCCCGGAACTCGAATACTTTTATTTCAAGAGCAGCGATGCCACCGAAGGCCTTGATAAAGCCGGGTACTTCGATATGGATTCGGTCGATACAGCCACCGACCTGCGCAGGGACAGCGTCCTGGCGCTGGAGGAGCTGGGAATCGATGTCGAATACTCCCACCATGAGGTCGCTCCCAGCCAGCATGAAATCGATATGCGCTACACGGACGCCCTGACGATGGCGGACAACGTCATGACCTACCGCCTGGTAGTGAAGCAGGTCGCCCGGAATCACGGCGTTTACGCGACCTTCATGCCGAAACCGGTTTTCGGTGAAGCCGGCAGCGGCATGCACGTCCACCAGTCGCTTTTCCGGGGCAGCAAGAACGCTTTCTTCGACGAGAAAGACCCGTATTTCCTCTCGAAAGAAGCCCGGAGCTACATTGCCGGGCTGCTGAAATACGCTCCGGAAATCACCTGTGTCGTCAACCAGTGGGTCAACTCGTACAAGCGGCTGGTTGCCGGGTACGAAGCGCCGGTCTATCTTTCCTGGGCGCGCCGGAACAGGTCCGATCTTATCCGGGTACCGGAATACCGGCCCGGCCGGGAAAACGCCACACGCGTCGAATTCAGGTCGCCCGACCCTGCCTGCAATCCCTACCTGGCTTTCAGCGTCATGCTGGCGGCCGGACTCGACGGCATCGAAAACGGCCTCGAGCCGCCTCTGCCGGTCGAGGGTAATGTTTACGAAATGAGCGCCGAAGAGAGAGAACGGCGGGGAGTCGGTACTTTACCGGCCAGCCTGCTTCAGGCGATTCAGATTACGGAAAAGAGCGAACTGGTCAGGAAAGCGCTCGGCAATCATGTGTTCGAGAACTTTATCGCCAACAAGAAAATTGAGTGGGACCAGTACCGGATTCAGGTTACCGAATACGAACTGAACAAGTATCTGCCGATACTGTAATGCTCCGGAGAGACCGGACGGAGGAATCAGAAAATTATGCGGCGTTTACGGGCAGGAATAGCTCAACTGAACATGACGGTGGGGGATTTCGCCGGCAACCGGCGAAAAATCCTCGAATCGATTGAGGCGTCCCGCTCGAAGGGGGTGGACCTGCTGACCTTTCCCGAACTGGCCGTCTGCGGTTACCCGCCCGAAGACCTTCTCTTCAAACCGAGTTTCATTCAGGAAAACCGGGAGTCGCTCGAAAAGATAATCGAAGCCACCCCGAATATCACCGTCATCGTCGGCTTCGTCGATGCTGACAAGGATATCTACAACGCAGCGGCGGTTATTCACGACCGGAAGCTTGCCGGCGTCTACCACAAGATGTTCCTCCCCAATTACGGGGTTTTCGATGAAGAACGCTATTTCCGCAAGGGAACCGCCTGCCCTGTTTTCGAGCTGGGAGGGGTTAAATTCGGCGTCAACATCTGTGAGGATATCTGGTACGAAACCGGCCCGGCGCCTGTTCAGGCGTATCATGGAGCCGAGGTCATCGTCAATATCAGCGCCTCACCCTATAATTACGGACGGGGAGACGTCCGCGACAAGATGATATCTGCCCGCGCCTCGGATAACCTGGCGGTCTTTATCTACAACAATCTCGTCGGCGGCCAGGACGAACTGGTCTTCGACGGCAACAGCCTTATCATGAACGAGACCGGCCGGCTTATTGCCAGGGGGAAGCAGTTCGAGGAAGACCTGGTGATAGCGGATATCGATGTCGAAGCGGTTTTCCGTACCCGGCTGCGGGAATCACGGGGGAGAAAAGAACAACATCTCCTCAGCGAACAGGGACTGCATGTCGAAACAATCATTGTTTCGGACACAACGTTCTCTCAGGATAAACCTTCGATTACCGTTACTGCTCCCGAAGTATTGACTGATAAAGCCGAAGTTTACCAGGCGCTGGTACTCGGTACCCGCGACTATATCCGGAAGAACGGCTTCAAAAAAGTCGCCCTCGGCCTGTCCGGAGGAATCGATTCGAGCCTGGTGGCGTCAATCGTCACCGATGCCCTCGGCAGCGATAATGTCATCGGCGTTGCGATGCCGTCCCGCTATTCTTCCGAAGGCAGTGTGACCGACGCCGAACTGCTGGCGAAAAACCTTGGAATCAGGTTCCTTGTCATCCCGATAGAAAAGGCCTTCACGGCTTTTCTCGAAACGCTGGAAGGGGCGTTCGAGGGCAGGGAGCCGGATGTGACCGAAGAGAATCTCCAGGCCCGCATCCGGGGAACCATACTGATGGCGCTTTCCAACAAGTTCGGCTGGATGGTGGTTACCGCCGGCAACAAGAGCGAGACAGCCACTGGCTACGCGACTCTTTACGGCGCCGATACCACCGGCGGGTTGGCAGTCATCAAGGATGTTCCAAAGACGCTGGTTTACGAGCTGTGCCGGTACCGGAACGGCTGCGCGGATTGCGCGGTCATTCCCGAAGCCTGCCTCGTCAAGCCGCCCTCGGCGGAACTGAGGCCGGACCAGAAAGACCAGGATTCACTGCCTCCCTACGAGGTTCTCGACCCGATTCTGAAAGCCTACGTCGAAGACGACAAGAGTATCGAGCAGATAATCGCCCTCGGTTTCGACGAGCAGACGGTACGGAAGACGGTGCGCCTTGTCTATTCGAACGAATACAAACGCCGCCAGTCTCCTCCCGGCATCAAGATTTCGCCACGGGCCTTCGGCAGAGACCGGCGACTTCCCATTACTAACCACTTCAAAGGTTAGTTGCAATCGTGTAAAATAGAATAAAATCCCTAAGGAATTCATGCAGAAGAAGGCAATACTTGTGCTCGAGGACGGTTCGGTCCATACCGGTTCCGTGCTCGGCGCCGGAAAAGACACTATCGGTGAAGTGGTATTTTGCACCAGTATGACCGGCTACCAGGAGATGTTAACCGATCCGTCATACGCCGGGCAGATTCTCGTTCCAACTTTTCCTCTCATCGGTAATTACGGCATCAATAAACAGGATTTCGAATCGGCCGGCATCCGTGTCCGCGGATTCGTCGTCCGGGAAGAATGCCCCGAACCCAGCCACTATCTCAATCAGAGAACCGTTCACGAGTACCTGGCTGACAGCGGTATCCCCGGCATTCAGGGTGTCGATACCCGGGCTATAACCCGCCGGCTGCGCAATGCCGGGGTGATGAAAGGGATAATCACCAGCGACAAGACCCGCGAGGAAGCTCTCGAAGCTCTCGGCAGGTCGCCCGATTACAGCTCGATAGACTTCGTGAAAGAAGTGACGACACCGGAAACGTACCGCTGGAACGACGACCACACGCAGGGCGGCTACCATATCGTCGTACTCGATTGCGGTCTGAAATTCAATATTTTACGACTGCTCGAACAGCATGGCTGCAGCGTTACGGTGGTTCCCTGCACGACCGCTGCCGGCGATATCCTGGCGCTCGAACCGGACGGCATCCTGCTTTCGCCCGGTCCCGGCGACCCCGCCCTGCTCGATTACGTCGTCGAAACAGCGAAGCGGCTCTTCGAAAAGAAACCGGTGATGGGAATATGCCTCGGAAGCCAGGTTATAGCCCGGGCATTCGGGGCGAAGACCTTCAAGCTGAAATTCGGCCACCGGGGCGGCAATCACCCGGTTCGCGAACTTTCGACCGGCAGGATTCATATCACTGCCCAGAATCACGGTTTTGCCGTCGATCCCGCGACCATCGGCAGCGACCTGGAGATTACCCATATTAATCTGAACGATAACACCGTCGAAGGGGTACGGCACAAAGAGTTGCCGGTGTTCGGCATCCAGTATCACTCGGAAGCCTCGCCCGGACCGCTCGATAACACCTACCTGTTCGACCGCTTTATCGAACTTATCAGCAAGTCGTAAAAAATAAAGGAAAACGGAGAAAAAAATGTCAAACAATTTATCGGAAATGCCTGTAAGCCAGTTTCTGGATGACCTGGCCAGTTCGAAACCAGCCCCCGGAGGCGGCAGTGTGGCCGGCCTGGCGGGAAGCCTCGGCGCCGGACTCATCAGCATGGTATGCAACCTGACTTTGGGGAAGAAGAAGTACGCCGACGTTCAGGACGATATCACCGCTCTCGTCGGAAAGTCGGAAGCGCTTCGTAAAGAACTTACCTCTCTGATTGAGAAGGATATCGAAGCCTACACGATTCTGAACAACACGATGAAGATGCCCCGCGATACCGACGAGCAGAAAGCAGCCCGCGATAAAGCGATGGACGGTGCTTTGAAAGGGGCGACGAATGTCCCGATGAAAATCGCCGAAGCCTGCGCGGCGGTCATGGACCTCTGCCAGGAAGCCGCCGATAAAGGCAATTCGAACGCTGTCAGCGATGTCGGTGTCGGCATCCTGCTCGCCGAAGCCGGGTTACGCAGTGCGGCGCTGAATGTCCTTATCAATCTCGGCTACTCGAAAGACGAAGCGTTCGTCAGCCAGTCTCGCAAACACCTGAATTCCCTGCTCGAGGGCAGAGGCAAGCTCAGAGATGAAATCTACGACCTCGTGGTCAGCAAACTTTAATTA
>CAZOGR010000025.1:0-10204 GCA_964579355.1 uncultured Dehalococcoidales bacterium
GGATATGATATCCGGTAAATGAAGGGAAAAAGATAAAGGGGGATTTCATGGCGCGTATCGAGAATATGACAGAACAAGAGAGGCAGAGAACGCTCAGTCTTCCGTGTGCTGAGTTTGATACCAACCCCTGTGTTTCCGGCCCGCCGCTGCCTGAAAGGCGGGTTGCCATCGTAACCACCTCCGGGCTTCACTGCCGACACGACCACCCGTTCACTATCAGCCCCGATGACTTTTACCGGGTAATCCCGGGAACGGTCGGCGGTAATGATCTTGTCATGTCACATGGCGCGGCAAGTTTTGACCGCAGCGGATTTCAGCGTGATTTGAACGTGGTATTTCCCATAGACAGGCTGCGCGAACTGAAAGAAGAAGGTGTAATCGGGAGTCTGGCGGATTTCCATTACTCTCTCAGCAGCGCTCATCGCGGCGAGGATTTTGCGAAACCCTGTAAAGAAATTGCCGGACTGTTGAAGAATGATAATGTCAATGCAGTCATCCTGACACCGGTCTGACCGGGATGCACCGGCGCCGTAGGTGCGATAGGGCATTTCCTCGAAGAAAACGGGATACCGACAGCAGGTATCAGTCTTATCCGTCCGCATACCGAAAAGGTAAAACCTCCGAGGGCATTATGGGTGCCTTTCCAGTTGGGACATCCTCTGGGTACTCCGAACGATGCCGACTTCCAGAAGAGAGTGCTGATGGCGTTACTCGGTCTTTTCAACAGAACCGACTGTCCTGTAATTGAAGACTATGATGAGGAAGAGGAAGAAAATGACGAGGTGGTGATGCTTTCATGTCCGGTCAATTACTCGAATATGAAATCAGATTCCGATGATGATACCTCACTGCTTGCCGCCTTGAAAAGGGAAATGATGGCGATGCGTTCATGGTATGAAGCGTCGGTAGCGAAGCGCGGGCGAACTACCGTTGGCGTGAGCGGTATTGCCCTGGAAAATCTTGGCAGTTTCGTATGCAGTTTTCTGCAGGATGGATTGCCTGAAAATCCACGCGATGACGTTCCTTTATCCAATACACTGAAGATGGCGGTGGAGGATTTGAAATCATATTATATAGAAGGACTTACCGCACAGCCGGGACAGGAAACTGCCTCAAGCAGGAAACTGGCCGACTGGTTCTGGGATGAGACGGTAGCGGGAAAGGTGGTCTGGGAAATCAGGGAAGCCTGCGGGAAGAGTGAAGACCGTATGATGGCGATGACGGCCGGCCATATGCTGGTTCCGGGTGATATCGTGAGAAAGAAACAGTCGTAAACGACGAGGTGGGGTAAGTTTGCGTTTGAAAATAACTGAGAACATCGGTTAAAATTTATTTGATTTTATGATATGATAATAACGCAAGATAGGAGTGTAGCTCAGTCTGGTAGAGCAGCGGTCTCCAAAACCGCATGTCGAGGGTTCGAATCCTTCCACTCCTGCCACTTAAGCCGAGGTGGTGGAATCGGTAGACACGCTATCTTGAGGGGGTAGTGGGCGAAAGCCTGTGAGAGTTCAAATCTCTCCCTCGGCACCATTCTTTTCCGTTATTATCGAAGCCGGAGACGGGTAGTTCAGGATACCCGGGCAGAATGCCGAAGTGGTGGAATGGTAGACACGACAGTCTCAAAAACTGTTGGGGGGCGACTCCCGTGTCGGTTCGAGTCCGACCTTCGGCACCACAAAGCAGGCAGGGCAATCCGATTTCCGGTATCGATCACACCGTCGCCTGTGTTACGGACATCTTTGACAGTCTGAAGCGCAGATTCTATAATTTATTGCAGAATGCCGTGTTGTGTAGTGGTAGCACAGAGGACTTTGGATCCTTTAGCCCAGGTTCGAATCCTGGCACGGCAGCCAGCTTCATTTCAGGTAACAAAATCACCTGAATGGTAATGCAATTACCTAATTGCCAGTTTTAAGCACCTCGCATTCCATGTCAATTCTTTTTTCAATACATTCATATGTTCACTTTTAATAGATGAGATGAAATTTTATACATTACCAGGTATTTTCATAATTCTTGAAAGGTATTCTGATGAAACCTATTCACATCCTGATTGCGCCCGCACTGATTAGCCTGATCCTTTTATTCTCTTCCAGTTGTACTTACGCCAGTCCATCGACCAGCACAACCCCTGTGCTAACGCCCGTTTCCACACCAGCCTCCGATTCTACTCAAACGTTTCCAGAAGTGTCTCCTTTAACTTCAGACTCTGCTTCCACGAAAGTAAAAGGATATCAATTGTTCTACGACGGTAAGCTTGCAGGGCAGGAACCGAATTGGGGATATGGACAAGCGGTAGATAACTTTCGCTGGAACACAGAAACCTATCCTGACAAAAAAGTCACCGCTTTTTTTGATGACGAGCCTCTCGTATATCTTCAATCTGTAGAAGTCATTCCCGTGTTTTTTATTCCTTCCGATTGTGAAGATCCTACTAACGAAGAGGTGGCATTACTCAAGAGCCATCTGGATACCGCACAAGAAAAGTATAAAGGATTGCTGAAAGGCCGCGATACTTTTACTATCTCCGGTGCCCCGGTTGTTTATGAATCGACATATGATTTATCGTATTTTAAGAAAAATGGTGAATCCGGAGTTGCTTTCGCTGTTGAGTTGCTGCAACACTTCAACGTCAACCGGTTCAACTGTCCTTTCATTTTTGTAATGGTGCTGATGAATCCAACCGGCAATTTTCCTGCGGGAGGCGGTATACCTTTTAACGGAGGACTGAACACAGGCGGTGGGATTGTAATAATGTCCAGTTTTTCCCTTGACAGGTCGGGCGTATCTGGAAATGAGGGGTTTCAAAGCACACTTCAGCATGAGTTAGGACACAGCTTCGGGCTGGTACACGTTGATGCGTATGGTTATGATATGCAGACAAATACATCCATCATGTCTTACAATCCTGACAATAACTGGAAGGGGCTTAACCCTCCCGTTGTAGAAGGTACTCTGCTTCCTGAAGACGTACGTGCGCTGGCAGTAAACAAGCTTGTCTTCCCCAATTTGTATTTCGATGCGGATAAGGATGTTCCATCCGGTTACATGATGAGCGAGTTAACCGTATTGGACGAGATGAATATGGTTACCGACCATTTTGGATATGAATTATTCTTCGATGGGCAGCTTGTCGGACATGAACCGGCCTGGTCGAGCAGGAAAGCTATCGAGAATCTAATCGGAAACATCAGCCTGTATCCTGACAAGAAGATTGAAGGCAAGTATTGCGATAAAGAGATTACAACCTCTGGAATTGGTTATGAACTATATTTTGACGGAGAGCGCGTCGGGCAGGAACCGAACTGGGATTACAATCAGGCAATAGGCAACCTTCAGGGAAATAGAGAAAACCATCCGGATATGGAGGTTGAGGGAGTATTCAACGGGAGGATACTGCCTTGAACAAAATGGATGTTTGTTGCGTTTTTATCGAATAGTAACCACATCGAATCGTTTCTTCAAGTTCTTTGAGTTCGTTCATCCAGAACGTCTTTTTCAGGGAAGGATAAACTGCCCGAGAGTTTTTCCCTTGAGAGTAATCGTCGTAAATTCTTACTGTTCATCATAACTCGTACCAATACCCCTATGCCATTCCTTTGCATTCATTGAAATGAATTTCAAAAACTGCATTTCCATCGCATAAATCCTGAAATATACGTGGTATCTTTCTTTACACTGATAACAAAAGGATAAGCCAGAAAAAGAAACAGGTGACCAATTCCACCCATATCAGTTCTGTTATAGGGCTGGTGAAGGTTACTCAGACAGATATCGCCGCGCTTCCTGCTCGATGATGCTGAAGACTTCCTGGAGGGGAAGATTCTTTTCGCGGGCGAGGCGGCGGCAGTCTTCGTATTCGGGCGAGACGCTGACGATGTCATTAAGGAACCGTTTGATTTTTACCTGGACCGGACCGAGCGATGAATCGAATTTTACCACTTCCCGGTGCGCCATGTGACGGGAGATGTAGCGCGACCTGATGCCGAGGGTGGAGGATTCTCTCATGATGGTATCGGTCAGCACTGCTTCGGCGTAAACCGGACCGAGGACGCTGAGCATAACAGCGGGACGATTTTTCTTCATCTGAATAGGGGTGAACCAGACATCGAGCGCTCCCTTTTCGAAGAGGAGTTCCATGAGGTAGCCGAAAATCTCGGGTGTCGAATCGTCGATATTCGTTTCGAGCAGTACCAGTCCGCCGTGTTCCGCCTGTTCGACGGCTTCGCCAATCCAGACCCGAAGGACGTTCGGCCATTGCCGGAACTCTTTGGTACCGGCTCCGTATCCGACCTGTTCGACCGCCATGTTCGGTCGGGTGAATTTTGCAAGCACCGTCATCAGGGCTGCGCCGGTGGGGGTTACCAGTTCTCCGGCGGGTGTATCGTCTCTGGGGAATGGTCGCAGGTTGATACGGGCATCGGCCAGCAGGCGCAAGGTGGCCGGAGCGGGAACGGGGAGAATGCCGTGAGCTGTCCGGACGGTGCCGTTGCCGGTCGGCATTGAGGAACAGTAAACCTCATCGATACCGAGGGTTTCAAGGGCGAAGACAGAGCCGATGATATCGATGATACTGTCCACCGCGCCGACTTCATGAAAGTGGATTTCTTCGATATCAACATCGTGGATAGCCGCTTCGACTTCACCGAGCCGCCGGAAGACAGCGCTGCTCTTCTGCTTGACGGTATCGGGCAGGCGGCTCGATTCGATGATTTTCAGAATTTCGGACAAGCCCCGGTGGGGCTGGTGGGCAGGCTTGTCTTCATGGCTAAGTTCGGATTCATGGCTGTGTTCGTGTTCATGCTGGTGAGAATGAGTGTGAGGGTGCTCCGCCGGTTGTGCGTGAGTGTGCTCATGGGTTTCTTCAACATCAAGGATAACATTAAACCGGGTGCCGGTGATGGATGACCGGCGCACCGTTTCGGCGGTCAGTCGGTACCCCTCTATACCAAGTGTCGCAAGGGCTTCTTTCAGCGTTTCGAAATCGAGGCCGGCATCCAGCAATGCGCCGAGTACCATATCCCCGCTGCAGCCGGAGAAACAGTCGAAATAAGCGATTCGTGTCATTTTATCCCCTTTGAACGGCATCGTTAATGCCGGCGTTCAAACTCCCGGAACGATATCCTGTCAATTCCAGGGTAACATACGTGTAGCCGAGCTTTTTCAGGTTATCCGATATCTCCCGACGTATCTCCGGCTGAAGCACAAGAGGCATGTCCTGTTCTTCCAGTTCGAGCCGGGCGATATTGCCGTGATGGCGCAGGCGCAACCGGCCGAAACCGAGGTGGTGGAGGTAACGTTCGCCGTCGGAAATTTTCGCCAGGACCTCAAGGGTGACCGGCGTTCCGTAGGGAATCCGGGTAGCCAGACAGGGCGAAGCCGCTTTATCCCAGGTCGGCAAGCTTCTCTGCCGGGATAGTTCCCGAATCTCGGTTTTTGTTAACTTTGCTTCTATGAGAGGCGTTCGCACCCCGGATTCAATAACCGCTTTCCGACCGGGACGGAAGTCGTCCAGTTCATCGACATTTGTTCCGTCGGCCACCCAAGCAAGCTTTTCAGCAGCGGCGATGGTTCTCAGCTCAGTATACAATCCTTTTTTACAGTAAAAACATCGTTCCGGCGGATTGGCGACGAAATCGGGATTGTCCATCACATTATTCTCGATGCTTTTAAACCGGATTCCGATTTTAAGAGCAAGCGCTTCGGCTTCTTCCCGTTCGCCGGAGGGCGCGACCGGCGAGGAAGCATAGACAGCGAGGGTTTTATCGCCGAGTACGTCATAAGCGGCCGAAGCAAGAAAAGCGCTGTCGACACCTCCGGAATATGCGACCAGCACTGAGCCCATGTCCCGGAGAATCTGCTGCAGAGTCGCTAATTTCGGTCCAATTCCGGTATCAACCATATCCGTTTCACTTGCTTTCCAGATTTATCAACCCGGCGATGTAGCCGGCGCCGAATCCGTTATCGATATTAACGACCGAGATACCCGGAGCGCAACTGTTAAGCATGGTCAGGAGGGCGGAGATACCCTGGAAGCTGGCGCCGTAGCCGATGCTGGTAGGAACGGCGATGACCGGTACGGAAACCAGTCCGCCGACGACACTTGGCAGCGCACCTTCCATGCCGGCGACAACGACGATAACCTTCGCTTCGCGAATCAGGGGCAGTTTGTCCAGAAGGCGGTGGAGGCCGGACACGCCGACATCGTAGAACTTGCCGACCTCATTTCCCATCAGTTCGGCAGTGACGGCGGCCTCTTCGGCAACCGGGATATCAGCGGTGCCGCCGGTGACAACGGCGATGCCGGGTTTGAGAGCGGGATTATTTATTCGATTGACGACAATCGTATTCGCTACTGGGTTATAGACGGCATCGGTGATTTTCATTTTCAAGGCATCGAAGGCTTCCGGGACAGCGTGGGTGATGAGCAGTTTATCCGAGTGTATCAGCAGCCGTTCGGCAATCGAGACAATCTGGTCGACGGTTTTTCCCCGGCCGAAAATGACTTCGGGGAACCCGACCCGTAGACGACGGTGGTGGTCTACCTTTGCGAAACTCATCTCTTCGTAGGGAAGGACGCTCAGTTCCCGGCAGGCCTGTTCGGTGGACAGTTCTCCCGACTTGACCTTATCCAGCGTCCGGAGAATCCAGTCATTCAATTTATGGGTATTGTTCGCAGCTTCGTCCGGGTCCATCTCAACACACCAGTCCCCTTCATTGTTTCAGAGGAAAACTCGTTACCTTGTACCTTCATGATAAGTGAAGCCGGGTGAATGGTCAAATAGGAGCAACGAACGAACAAAAAAAGAGCGGGGCAGACACCCTGCTCTTTTTTGTTCGGATACTTTCGGTTTTACGGGGTGTTTCTGTGCTGCCCGCCGATTCTCTCTCGAGCGTTGTCAATGGCACTTTGTGCCTTTTTCATCCCTTCCTCACTTTTTTCGACAGCCGCCTGGAGGGCGGTTTTTACCTGAGCCGACACCCTTGCTCTGACCTGTTCGAGAACAGCAGTTGTATTTTCGCAGAGTCCTTCAAGCTTTTTTTCAAGCTTGTTCATAGCCTTTTCCCGTTTCTGAATTTCAGCCTGGGTCGTTGCCGGCATCGAAGCGACTTTGTCGAGGTGAGCTTGTAGTCTGGCCTGAATTTCAGCCGTGGTGCGTATACCCTCGGCGACCGGATTAGCTTTACCGGCATTTTGCCGTACCGCAGCGGATATGAATTCACCGACCACGCCCCCCTTGACGCCCTCGGGAAGCTCCACTGTCATCGTTTCGCCTTTTGCGTTCTGAATCGTCATGATACCGTCTTCGACCGAGACAATGACTCCACCGAGATGGCGCCGGGTTGGTTTGGAGGGTATCAGCATGACCCGGTAAGCGGTATACGTGTCATTGTCACTGACAACAGCGAGAACAGCAACCCGTTTCCCCGCTGTTACGTCGTCTTTCGAAGCTTCGTCTTCACCGGGAATCTTATACGTTGTGTTTTCCGTGAGGAAGATTTCGACATCCCCGAGATTTTTTGTTTCAACAACGATAAATCCATCTGTCAGGTTGCTTTCTTCACCGACGATACCGACTATTCCCTGGTAATCCTGTTCTTCGGTATTGATTTCTTCCTGAATTGTTTCGGGTTCCGCTTCTTCCGAGGCCACAGCGATACCGCCACTACCGAGGAGAACCATCATTCCTGCCAGAACACTGAATAGCAAGGCTCTTTTTTTCATTTTCTCAATTCCTTTCCTTTTGTTTCTCAGTATGGTAATCATTACTGCTTAATTTTCGGGGATGTAGATAACGGTAAGGATGTCCGATTTTTCATTGCCGAAAAAGTCGCTGGCGATAACTTCGATAACGTTAGGGCCGATATCGAGAGTTATTTCTTCGGTGAAGACTCCGTCATAACCGACCTCTGTCATAACACCATTGATGCTGACGACCGCGTCAGTCAGGGTGCTGCCTGAAACCCTGAGAGCCGGTGCGTAGACCACGTCTTCATCCACCGGTTCGGTGAGGTTAAGAAACAATTCTTCGACAACCTCGGAGGCCGGGGAAGTCCCGGTTTCTTCCGGAGATTCGGTGGCGCTGTTTCCACAGCCGGCAGCGGTAATAAGGAAAAATGCCAGTGCTACCACCTGCAGCAGATATTTTTTCATCGAGTACCTCCGTTTTCTTTTTTTCGTTGTTCATCCTGATTAACGGAGGAGACTCCCGGTTTGTTACAAAAAAAGAAAAAAAGAAAAAGGAAAAGAAAAAAAGGTTACGGAAAGAAACTCAGCAGCTATTTGCCTTCTTGCCCGCGTTGTCCGTTATCAGCGTTTCCATTGCTGTTCCCGGGGAAGCTATTTCCAAACGAAACGTTATCGGCAATGGTGACAAAATCAGGTTTTCCCGGCGCTTGTTCAGACGGTTGCCCTTTTTCGTTTGCCTGATTTTCGGTACCGATACCGGGCGGCAGCGCAGGTTGTCCGGCATCAGGTATTCGGGCATCGGTCTGGTTTTCCGTTGCCGGTTCCGGTTTACCTTTCTGATTTTCCGGTTCGCGAGGCCGATTATTCTGGCTGTCCTGTTTGTTCGAGCCGGAATTGTTCCTGCCGAACTGCCGCATTGTTTCGGCGTTACGGAGGGCTTCTTCGGCCTGAGCACTACGCCCCCGGGCGGCGGCTTCAGCAGCTCTGGCCAGCCTTTTCTGAATCGCCTGCTCGTTTATTTCGCGAGCTTTACCGGGCTGAACTCCGGCCAGGTTCTGAAGGGATTTTAACTGGCCGTTCATGGCGGCTTCCCGTGACATCGATAACGCAGCATAGGCCCGGGGTGAAGCATAATCCTCGATTTCATCGAGTTTATCGAGATGCTTCAGGACAGCCAGGGCAACGGTTTCCAGCAGGGCGTCATTACCGGTGATGTTCTCCGACTTGGCTAATGCCAGGCCGATGTTTTTCCGGTAACCTTCGGCAGCCCGGTTCATTCTTTCTTCCAAAGAAACGGAAAGAAGAGGTGAATCATCTCGAACGGCACCGATAACGGACATGGCAAGAAGTGGCGGTTCGGTCTTCATAGCCGAACTTTCCGGCAGAGCGGCGAGTTGTTCCAGTTCGTCGAGGCGGGTTTCCGCGAACCGGAGTTCCAGTTCCACTTCCGAGGCGGCGTCGAAAGTAATAATTCTTTGTGCCTGTTCGGTGCCGAGTTTTACCGGGTAGAGGGTATCGCCGGGGAGACAGGACTGTGACGCAAAAGCGGTACCGGTACCAGCCGCCGAAAAGAGAAGAATGGCTGCAATTGCGATAGCCGCGACTTTTACCCAACCGGTGAACCAGGACGGCCGGATGAGGGTGTCGGAAGCGACCCCGGTTGTTTGTTCATGTTCTTTACTTTCCCGGATATGTCGCATCAAAGCAGCCCGGGCGACGGACTTGAATTCATCGGAAGGCTTGATTTCAGGTTGACGGTCGATACTCAGGGTGAGTTGCAGCATCGATTCAATTTCAACGCGCAGGCCGGGATAAAGCCGACAGCATTCTTCCCGGCTCAGCTTGCCTGCTTTGATATCGTCAATACACCTGATTATTAATTCTTCTCTTTTCATTATCGACCTTTTTCGATGATACTTCTCAAGTTTGCCAGCCCGCGATGGAGGATGACGCGTATCGCTCCTTCGGTTTTACCGAGAGCGGCGGCTATTTCGGGATAAGAGAAATCTTCAATATAGCGCATCAGGATAACCTGTTGCCGGTCGCCTTTCAGTTTTCGTATTGCCTTTCGAATTTCATCTCTGGTGAATTGCTCCTCGATGATAGTTTCAGGATTCGTTGATGGTTTTGCCATTACCGTATCGAAATCGATATCCTCATGCGGTTTACGGGAGCGGTAGAAATCGATGACGAGATTATTGCTTATTTTCAACAGCCAGGCAATAAACGGTGTCGCTGTTTTCCGGTATTTACCGATGGCATCCCAGGCGCGGAGAAAGGTTTTCTGGGTGAGGTCTTCGGCATCTTCCTTATTGCCAATCTTGTAGTAAATGTGCCGGTAAACCCGGTCGATGTAGATATCATAGAGTTTCCCGAAGGCGTCTCCGTCTCCTTCGACCGCCTTCCCGGCTAAAGCTTCTATTTCAGGTAAGTTTTCTTCGGTATTGGTCTGCAACCGGCTTTCATCCCTGATAACGTACCAGAAGGAATATTGTTACAAAAACAATAATG
>CAZOGR010000025.1:10304-14821 GCA_964579355.1 uncultured Dehalococcoidales bacterium
GGCGGCGGAGATGGCAGTCCGGGCCGGTTTCGATGCCGTTGAAATTCACGCCGGGCATGGGTATCTGCTCAGTCAGTTCCTCTCGCCGTGGACGAATCACCGGAAGGATCGTTACGGCGGGTCGCTGGAGAACCGTCTTCGATTTCCCGCATCGGTCGTCAGCGCCGTCAGGCGAGTCGTCGGTCCCGATTTTCCGGTACTGGTGAAAATGAATGTCGAGGACGGCTTTAAAAGCGGCCTGAGGATCGATGAGGCGGTAGACGTTGCTAAACGATTCGAAGCCGAAGGAGCAAGCATGCTCGTCCCGAGCTGCGGCTTTACTGCCAGGACGTCTTTTTACATGATGCGGGGGCAGGTGCCGATTCGGGAGTATGTGAAATCCGAGAAGAATCTACTTACCAGAATCGGCATGGCGCTTTTCGGGAAACTGATTGTCCGGGAGTACCCGTTTCGAAGCCTTTACCTGATGGAACAGTCGAAACGTATCAGGGAGGCGGTTACCATTCCGGTGGCGTATCTCGGGGGAATCTGCTCGCTCGATGATATGACGACAGTCATGAAAGAAGGGTTCGAGTTCGTGCAAATCGGACGGATGACCGTACGCCATCCAGATATTGTGAAGAAAATGGCGTCGGGCGAGTTAACGGCCGTGGACTGCGATCACTGCAACCGGTGTATTGCCGAGATGGCGGGGCAGGGGGTTACCTGTACATCTGCCGAGAAGGGATTCAGGTTTAAAGAATATCCGGTTTCTTAGAGGATACTTTCCTCGAGCAGCCGGGCATTAATAACAGTGACGCCGGAGCCATCGAAAACGATTATTCCTTCATCCCTCATCAGCCCCATTTCCCGGGAAAGCGAAGGCCGGGGAATGTTGAGGTAGTCAGCCAGTTCGTGCCGTTTCATAGGAATGTCAAAGGTACTTGTGCCTGAATCCCTCAGCAGGTCGAGCAGGTAGCTGCTTATCCGGCTGCGAATGTTACGGGCAGACATGTATTCGATTTTTTTATCGAGCATCGAAGCCCGGTTCGAGAGAATTTTCAGCATGTTCATGATAAGCCGGGAGTGAGAAGCGCAGACGTTCGAACACGTGTGGGTTATCTTGTCCGGGGGAAGGAACAGCAGGACGCTGTCATCCTGGGCAATCACCGTCATCGGCCATAGCTGCTTGTCCGAAAAAGCGACTGTTTCGCCGAAAATTTCGCCGGCATCGAGGAACCCCATGATCATCCGGTTTCCGGAGTACATCTCCCTGGTGAGGGCGATTTTGCCGCTGGCAATAATGCCGATTCCCTCGAATGGCTGGCCGCAGGAGGTGACGATTTCCCTTGGGCGGTACTTTTTCATTCGTGGTTTCAGGCAATCGAGCATGATACTCAGGGCTTCGGTTCCGATTCCCTGGAACAGTACCGACGTTTCTATTCCCCTGATTATTTCCGGATTCATACAAACCTTGCTAGCCGGTAACGTACGTTACCGCAGGATATACGTTATTGTAGTATATTTTGAATACCTGTACAATAAAGACCCGAAACAAAAGGAGGTAATAGAGATGGATACATCAACACTTGAAAAGATGTTCTGTTTCCAGTGTGAACAGACGGCAGGCGGCAAGGGTTGCACGAAAGCCGGGGTGTGCGGAAAAACGCCTGAGGTTGCGAACGAGCAGGACATGCTCGTTGGAGCGCTGGTCGGTCTGGCAAGGGCAGCCGAGGGGAAGAAACCTGGAAAAGGCGCCGACGAAATCATGATGCAAGGTTTGTTTGCCACCATTACCAACGTAAATTTCGATAAAAACCGGATTGACGAGTACATAGCGACAGCGAAAGCCGAAAAAGAAAAACTCGGCGGGGCTGACGAGATGGAACCGAAAGCGTTGTTCCATGGTGATGAAGACGTGGTTTCACTGCGAGCGACTCTGCTTTTCGGCCTTCGGGGCATGGCTGCCTATGCCTGGCACGCTCATATGCTGGGGAAAGATGACGAAGAAGTAACCGCCTGGTTCTACAAGGGGATGAAAGCGCTTGGTGACGACCATACCGCCGAAGAATGGCTCGGGCTTATCATGGAATTCGGCCAGGTGAACCTGAAGTGTATGGGGATGCTGGATGAAGCTAATACCTCGACGTACGGCCATCCGGAGCCGACCGATGTCAGCCTTAAAGTGGAGAAAGGTCCGTTTATTGTGGTGACCGGTCACGACCTGCTCGATTTGAAACAACTGCTCGAACAGACGGAAGGGAAGGGCATCAATATCTATACCCATGGAGAAATGCTGCCCTGCCTTGCCTACCCCGAACTGAAGAAATACGCTCACCTGAAAGGGAATTACGGGACAGCCTGGCAGAATCAGCAGAAGGAATTCGATAATCTTCCGGCGCCGATACTGTACACGACTAACTGCATCATGCCGCCGAGAGATTCGTATAAGGGAAACATTTACACGACGGCGGTAGTGGGATACCCTGGTCTGCATCATATCCCGGAAGGTAAAGACGGCGTGAAGGATTTCAGCCCGATAATCAAAAAAGCCCTTGAGCTTGGCGGCTGGGACGAGGACAAGCAGTTTACCGGTATCAACGGCGGGACGACGCTGAAAACCGGGTTTGCCAGGAACACAGTGATGGGAGTTGCTGGAACGGTTATCGAGGCGGTCAAGGCCGGGGCGATTAAGCACTTCTTCCTGGTCGGCGGTTGCGACGGGGCCAAACCGGGACGCAATTACTACACCGAGTTCGTCAAGCAGACGCCGAAGGATACAATCGTTCTCACCCTCGCCTGTGGTAAGTACCGGTTCAACGATTTAGATATCGGGGAAATCGGAGGCATTCCCAGGCTGCTCGACATGGGGCAGTGCAACGATACCTACTCGGCGATACAGGTCGCGGTAGCCCTGGCGAAGGCCTTCGATTGCAGTGTCAATGAGCTTCCCCTGACGCTGGTACTTTCCTGGTACGAGCAGAAAGCGGTCTGTATTCTGCTGACACTACTCTCGCTCGGTATCAAGAATATCTATCTCGGCCCGTCGCTGCCGGCTTTCATCTCACCGAATATCCTGAAAATCCTTGTCGAGAAATTCGATATCAAACCGATTTCGACACCAGAGGAAGATATGAAGGCAATATTGGGGAAATAACCTGGAAACTGGGAAAACAGATAAGAAGAGGGAGGATGGTATTCGTACATCCTCCCTCCATTAATTTTTACGTAATTAGTGTATTATCAATCTTTCGTTTCTGTTATACAATGGAAGGCAATACCGAGTATTACCATCCCCGGAGATAACAGGAGACAACCGGAATAATGCAGTTACCCGCAATAGTGAGTCATGTTTAAACGCCACCGCCAGAGGATTCTGTTAACCGGGATAATTCTGCTGGTAGTGATTGGCATCCTGATAATCATTCTTGACTGGCAGAACACGTTAGCGGTATTACGGGCGGCTGAGTGGCAGAAATCCGGGTTCGCCGTCCTGTTCGTGGGCTGTTCGTACTTTTTTCTCAGTTACGGCTTTACGCTTGTCAACAGGGTGTTCGATATTCAGCTTTCCCAATCTCGTCTTTTCAATGTCGGATTTGTATCGGCAGCCCTGAACAATTTAATCGATGCCATGGGTATGGGAGGCCATGCGCTCCGAATCATGCTGATGGGGAGAGAAGATATTCCTTCGAGCCAGACTCTTGCAGCGTCGATTTTTCATTCGCACCTTCATAACCTGGGAATGTTCTGCGTGCTGCCGGTCGGCCTGATTTACCTGGTGGCCAACCGACTGGTACCTCCGGTAGCGATGGTATGGTTGAGTATTTTTACCGCGGTTGTTATTGCTTTTATTGTCGTGGCGACGCTTATCGTATTCAAACAGTCGTTACGGGTATTCTGCATCAATCTGCTCTCGAAACTGCTTCATTTTATTACCAGAAAAGACGCATCATCCTTCTTTATGACGTTCGACGATTCGATGACTGCCGGGGTGGCGGTACTGAAAAACAAGCCCCGGATGTTGCTGCTGATTTTATTCTGTGTTGCCGCCGAATGGGGGTTCATGCTGGTAGGGTTCTGGTTCTGTTTCGGAGCCCTCGGCGCTCCGGTAAGTCCGGGAATCCTGATAACGGGTTTCTCGGTCGGGATATCGGTCGGTAACGTATCGATGCTGCCCGGCGGGCTGGGGATACAGGAAGCGTCGATGGCGGGTGTGTACGCAGCGCTCGGTGTACCGTTCGAGCGGGGAGTGCTGGTTTCGCTGCTTTTCCGGACGGTATACGATTTTATTCCGTTCGTCGTGAGCCTGTTTTTCTACCGGCGGCTGCTCAGGATGAGCCACCCGGTGACTATTGAAGAGGGATAGTCTGATATCAAACGGATTATCCGTTTTGCAGGATGGTGACCGCTTTCAGAAGGGCGGTTTCGTCACCGACATTGCCGGGGAAAACGACATAGGGAATTTCCGACCATTTTTCAGCGTCGGGAAGCTTCCAGACCGGGACGCCGTTCAGTATCTGACCGATTGCCAGCGCCTG
>CAZOGR010000026.1:0-14449 GCA_964579355.1 uncultured Dehalococcoidales bacterium
CAAATACTGATAGCCCTGTTTATGCAACTTCACTAAATGAACGACTCGCATTCAGTGAAGCTGAAGTTGCAGTTACACAAGCAATTGCTGACTATAACGGCCACATTATTACTGACCGAATATATAGAGGTGTTTTTTTTAGAGAATCAACCCGGGAGCCAGAATCCGTTTCATCCGAAATGCTCAACGAAAAAATAACAGATAGAAATATGGTAATCTGGAGGAAAGTGCTTACCGAACGCCCTGCAAGAATAACTATAAGAACAATATATTCCCAACTAAGCATCTTGGGAGAATCATATGAACAGAGTATGAGCGAATCGCATAACCTAACCTACTGTAATAAAGATGTCAAGATATTTCTGCCGAAGATATCACCATAACTTTAAACAATACAAACTATAGGAGTTATATAGTAAATTCATTTTTCTTTAGCAACCTGAGCATATATTTTCTCAAGCTTTTCCACTACCCTCTCCCATGAATTCATTTTAGCCCAAGCTTGATTATTATATACCATCTCCTGTTTCAGGCCATCATCGGTCAGAATAGATATAATCTGCCTTGCTAATTGAGCAGGGTTTTCTGACTCAACTAAAAACCCATTCTTTCCTTCTGTAACAATCTCGGATAGCCCTCCTACCTTAGTGCAAATAATCGGTAATCCTGCTGCCATCGCTTCGGCAATAACATTGGGAAAACCCTCTGATAAGGAAGGCAATACAAAAACATCAGAAGCCGCCATATACTTCGGAACTTCATCATTATCAACGTGACCGTAAAAAGTCACTGTGTTTTCAATGTTAAGAGATTTTGCCTTTGTTTTTAAAATAGGTTTTTCAGTTCCATCTCCGACAATCAGCAAACGCGCAACGGGAATCTCTCGTTTGATAATACTCATCGCCTCAAGCAAGTAACGGACCCCTTTTACAGGAGACAGCGAACCTACGAAAACGACAACTTTTTCTACTGGCTTTATACCAAGCCATGACCGGGATTCTTCTCTTGACAGTTTACCGAATTTCCTAATATCAATACCGTTTCCAATAACAATGATGTCCACTTGTTGATATTTAAGTATTTCTTTCTTCATATATTCTGTTAAAGCTAACACTGCTCCGGCTTTCCGAAATATCTCTCTCATTATTAGCCGATTAAACTGGTAAGAGTATATATCTAAGCCACGAGCCCAGACAATATATGGTTTGTGTATTATGTTACTAGTAATAAGAGCACATAATCCCATATGCATTGCCTGGGCATGAATAATATCAGGTCGCAATTTTCTTAAAAAAGAAGCCGCTTTAAAACAAAATATAACGAAACGGAAGAGTCTATTACTCGGACATCCTATCCTAATAACCCGGAATCCATTCTCAATGCTTTCTTTCGGTAACCCTTCATCTTTCCTGGTAATTACGGTAATATTATGACCTCTGCTTGCTAAATATTTGGCAATGTTCTGTGAGGCAATTTCTGTTCCACCTATACGTCTGGGAGGATAACTCCAGGTCAAAAGAGCAATTTTCATTTTTAAATTATTTTCAAATATTGTGTTTCGAGCTTTTCAACAACTTTATCCCATGAGTTTAAGTTCGCCCAAGCTCGATTTTTCACCGATATTTCTTCATGTAACGAATCATTATTCAGGATTCGGAGTGTTTTATCAGCTAGTTGAGAAGAATTTTTCGGCTCAACGAGAAAACCGTTCTCTCCTTCTTTTATGATTTCTGATAATCCTCTTACCTGTGTGCTTACCACCGGCAGCCCAGCCGCCATCGCCTCTGCAACCGTAAGAGGGAAGCCTTCAGAAAGAGAGGGTAAGACGAACACATCTGAAGCTGCAATATATTTCGGCACTTCATCGTTCTTGACGCGACCGAAAAAAGTAATATTTTGTCCCAAATCCATTACGCTGACAAGAGTTTCAAGAATTTGTCTTTCCATGCCGTCACCCACAAGCAACAGGCGAACTGAGGGATGTGAATGTCTGATGATATTCATCGCTTCAATCAAATATTGCACTCCTTTAACAGGAGTTAATGAACCAACGAAGATAATAACCTTTTCGTCTTCTCTTATGCCGAGTTGATAGCGGGCTTCTTTTCTGGAGTATCTACCAAATTTTACCAGATCAACGCCGTTACCTATAATATTAATGTCTCTATCGCAAATAGTCTGTATTCGCTTCTTCATGTCATAGGTTAATGCAATAACAGCGCCGGCATTTTTTAAAACCAATTTCGCCAGAATCCCTTTAAACTGACGGGGAAAGTAGATATCGCTCCCCTGACACCAGACAACGTACGGTCTTCCAGTTATTATTTTGCCGATCAATGCCGGTAAACCTGTCCATAATGCTTGGGCATGTATGATATCAGGTTTGAATCTCTTTATGAGAATTGCTGCCTTAAAGCAATAAGAGGTGTACTTAAATAATTTAGTTATGAAATTTCTTCCGCCGGTAAACCCAATTCGGAAAATTCGGATATCTTCTTCATAGCTTAATCCCGGTAATTCAGCGTCCCGGCTGGTTACTATAATTATCTCATGCTTCCGGTAAGTTAAAAAACGGCTGATATTTTGAGTAGCTATTTCGGTTCCGCCAGCTTTGTTCGGAAGATAATTCCATGTCAATATCGCAACCTTCATTATGCGTTTAAAACTTCTGTATATAATGAACTAGTTTTCATTACTACTTCTTCTATCGACAATTTACTTTTTGCAAATTTTAATGCGTTTAATCCAAGTTCACGTGCTAGTTGAGGAGAAGAAACCATGTCTTTCAGTCTATTTTGTATTTCATACACGTTATTAACAAGAAATCCATTAAAACCATCGGTGACAATCTCAGGCAAGCCACCTACATTTGTAGTTACTACAGGAATGCCACAAGCCATTGCTTCCTGAACAACTCCCGGAAGACCTTCCGAATCCGATGCAAGGACAAGGACATCAGAAGCTGCCATATATAAGGGCATATCATCATGAGCAATCGCGCCTTTAAACAATATCTTATCTCCACCTGCTTCATACGCCTGTTTTTTAAGTCTCTCCTCCTCGATACCTTCACCAGCTATTACTAAAACGGTATTATAGTTTTTGCTTATATTTGAGAATACTCGAATTATTTTATCAATTCGCTTTATCTTGATTAGTGATCCCGCAAAAATAACAATAAAACAATCTGGTAACCCAAGTTTTTTTCTTAGTACTGTTTTATCTCCTGGTTTAAATTTCGCTATATTTACACCGGCAGGTATAATAGATATATTCTTTTCATCTGCACCAATCCTTAGGGATTCTACTTTTAAGTCATTACTTCTTACTATGAGTTTATTAGCTTTTCGGACAGCATATCCAACTGGAAACTTAAAAAGTCTTTTCTTTCCAAATATTTTAATGTCTGAACCAGGTAGAGTTAGTATTAATGGTCGTCTTCCCTTCACTAAAGCAGCAATAAATCCTGAAGGAATTGCCCAATATGCATGAATTAAACTAATATCATACTTATATAAAACTTTTATTAGCTTAACAATCATATTAAAAGATAAACGAATCAGACCAGGGATGATGAAACCTTTAACTTGAGACAATGGATAGACGGAAAAAGGATAAGGGATTTGATGACGGACAAATTGTTCTGAACTATCCTCTACTTCAACCATGTTTGAAGGATATATAACATGAATTTCGAAATTGTCAGTTAATCGACAAACTAAATTATAAACAAATATACCACTGCGGTCAGATTTGTATCGAGGAAACGAACTCGTTACCACACAGACCTTTTTTTTACTAGCTGATACAATGGGTTTAGACATTATTGTTCCCAAGATATGCTACTGAATACATTGATTTATAATGCGCCAACAAAATCCTCTCAAAATGAGGGGGGAGACTTTAGTGATGAATTTCCGATATCTTATTTTCGATTTTTCCCGGTCGTACCTGGCAGGCATAGGAACATCAGTGACTCTACAACCGGCAACATTAAGCTTTATCAGCATATCGTTCGGATAACCGTAACGGGGATAAATTTTGTCTAAATTGATTTTTCTTAATGTATCAGCAGTGATAGCCGTGTAGCCATTCTGCGGGTCGCCAATGTGCCAGTAACCCGAAGCTATCTTCGTCAGGAGGGTAAGAAGCCAGTTGCCGAAGAACCGCCAGTTACTCATCCCTTTCCGGTGGCCGTACTTCGAAAGCCGGTTTCCTTTCGAGTAATCGGCCTTCCCTGAGATAATCGGTGCCAATAAATCGGGCAGGTGCTTCTTGTCCATTTGATTGTCGCCGGCCATAACAACGGTGATATCCATCGCTTCTTCGAGGGATCTCTTGTACCCGGCAACGATAGCGGCACCGACACCTCGGTTGATACCATCACCAAGCAGCTTGACTGTACCGTTAACGTACGGTTGAACGATTTCCCCGGTACGGTCGGTGCTGCCGTCATCGACGACATAGATACGGTCGGCATAGTCCGGCATGTTGCTTAATGTTTCGGCGATAAGATTTTCTTCGTTATAGGCTGGAACGACAATTGCGAGTTTTTTACCTTTATACATACGCGTAAAAACCCAGGTTTTTATATTCCTTTATACATTATTCCATATTGTTGAAGTTACTCATAGACAGCTATCTGGATTGTCGTATCTCGACGATTGATGTCAATTTTCGCAATGACATTGCATGTTAGTTTACAGTTTTCAGTATTTCTTCAAGACCTTTTCTGATATTATACTCCGGTTGATATCCAAACGTCTTAGCAAGGCTGATATCAGCCAAGCTGTCTTTGACATCGCCTTTTCTGGTATCCGTATATGCAGGTTTTATCTCTGGTTTACCAAGCAGTTCCAATAATACCTCAACCAGTTCATTAAGGCTTATCCGGCTGCCGGTACCGACATTATAGACACCAACTGCGTCGCTTTCAGCAGCTTTGATATTCGCCTGGACGGCATCTTTAACGAAGGTAAAATCACGAGTCTGGGTACCGTCGCCGAAGATTATCGGCGGTTCATTTCTCTGTATCCGAGCAATAAACTTCGGAATCACCGCCGCATACTCGCTTTTCGCTGACTGGCGAGGGCCGTAGACATTAAAATACCGCAGACTGACAACAGGAAAGCCATAGACAAGGCCGAAGACTTTGCCGTACTGTTCTCCAGTGTATTTACTAATAGCGTATGGAGACAGCGGCGAAGGCACCATTGTCTCGACTTTCGGTAGGGTCGGTGTGTTGCCATAGACTGATGATGAAGAAGCACATATAACCTTTCTTACTTGGCAATCTTTAGCAGCGGTGAGGACATTCAGCGTTCCAGTAATATTGGCTTCATTCGTGGCGACCGGGTTAGCAATACTTCGCGGTACACTGGGAATAGCTGCCTGGTGAAAGACGTAATCGGTTCCTGGGAACACTTTAGTCAACAAAGCGATATCGGTAATGCTGCCTTCGACGAACTCGAAAGATTTTTGGTTATTCAAATGTAGGATATTTTCCGCCGACCCAGTAGAAAGATTATCAATACAGGTTACATGATACCCTTTTTCGAGAAGTTCATCGACCAGATGAGATCCTATGAATCCGGCTCCACCGGTAACAATAGCTTTTTTCGCATTCGATATGGGCATGATGTCCCTTCTAGTTTCGATGATTGTTGGATATTTTTCTAGATTCCAGCGTCCGCTGGAATTGCAGAGCAATTATGATTTTTTTAGATACTTTATATGCCCGCGGCCAAGACCTTTGACGATGCAGCCAAGTTCAAGGTAACGGGTTATCTGGCTGTCGGTCAGGATGCCAAAGCAGTCAATGATGACCGGAGCAGTCAACACCCCATGGTTTTCATTTTTTGAACGCATTTTTCGCACGATATCATCCGGGAACATATTCAGGTACTGATGATGGGGTACACAAAGAAGGAGAGCATCCGATCCAACAACAGCATCATCAATACTTTTTTGAATCACTAGACCATTCAGCCTCGACTGATTCGTGAAAAAGACGCTTCTCCCGTTACCCGCCTCCAATTCCGGCCAGTTTCCCACATACGGATCATGCACACTGATTTCAACTCCCAGTTCTGCCAGCTTGCGGACGATTATCTCCGAACCGGAGTTACGCGTATCGCCGACATCTTCCCGGTAGGAGACTCCCAGCACGGTTACCCGGCTGTTTTTGATTTCTTTCTTCACTTCGGAAAAGGCTTCCTGAAGCAAATCAATGACATGGAGAGCGCGGGTATCATTGATATCGATTGCCTTCGCCGTCATCTTAAGAATATTTTCTTCTTCACCGAAGATGTTACGCGACGACCACATGCCGAGAGCGCCATCTTTCGGTAGACAGTACCCGCCGATACCTGGTCCCGGAAACATGATGTTATTATGAGTGGGGCGCACCTTGACAGCTTTGATTATTTTCGTAATATCAATGCCGTTCTTTTCGGCAAAAAGGCTCCACTCGTCCATGAAGGCGAGAATGGTTGCCCGGTAGCTGTTTTCGACAATTTTGGCGGTTTCCGATTCGACAGGTTTATCCATAACCATCAGTGGAAAATCTCTGGTGTTGATAATTTCATTAAGGAACTTCACGACACGTTGTCTGGCAGTCTCGTTGATACCGCTGCATACCCGCCAAAAGTTTTGGATGCTGTTTACATAATCCCTGCCTGGCATAACCCGCTCGTAGCTATGTGCCAGGAGCGGTTCAGCAGCGATGTTCCGCGCAGTGAAGGCTTCTTTTATAATTGGATATGCGATATGTTCGGTGGTTCCCGGTGGAACCGTCGTTTCGATGAGTACCAGGGTTTCACGGCTAATATATTTGCCAACCGTACGGAGTGCTTCTTTCAGTTCTTCTAGATGAACTTCTCCCTGCTTGACGTCTCCGAAAACTCGTTTATGGTAATCGCATTGAATATCTACGACAACTGCGTCGGCCATCTTAAGGACTTCCTCATTATATGTAGCAACCAGCGTCTTTTTTAGATGTACTGTGCTGTGAATATATTGCTGCACTTTCGGGTCTTCGGTATCGAAGGGCGATACACCGCTATTAATTGTACCGACTTTCCAGTAACTGCGAATCGAAGGACGCTGGACACCAATGACAAATTTAGAAGGCTTACCGGACACGTCTTCGGCATTGGCGATGACGGCAGCCATGACAGCACCAACGAAGCCGAGCCCGAGGACGACAACAATTTCTCTTCCAAGCGCTCTTTGTTCTATTACCAGATTTTTAATCCTGGTGAATTCAGCGGGATACTCTTCCCGAACAGGCAGGACAAACCTGTTCCCGTTCGGAGCTAGGGAATATTGGTTTTCATTCAGTTCTTTAAATTCTGATTCGATTTGCATGATGTAGTTTCTTTAAAGTTACCAGTTAACTGTATACAATTTTTAGTCTACCCCCATATGGATAAACTTGTTTATCTTTCTTCCCAGCGGGCCGTAGACGTGACCGTTTTTTGCCCGGGTGGCAATATCGAGAATATCTTTAGCACGGATCCCGTCGACATGCGGCTGATGGTTATTGGCGACGCTGCCAAGGAAATCCTGGAGCTCCAGCTTCAACGGCTCGTCTTTTTTCACTTCAATCTCAATGGTAGCTTCATGATTGTGGAGCGTTATCGTCTGCTTGATATAGTCAAGATAGGCTATCCCTTTGTTACCGGTGGCGACGAGGGTCCTGACCTTGTGCGGGGTAAACCAGTTGACCTCGATGGAGCCGAACAGACCGTAGTAATCGAGCATTATCAAGGCATGGTCGCTTATCTCATGCTGGAGTGCACCTACCTTAGCAGTGATATCCGATGGGGTACATCCAGCGAGGTAGTTCATGACCCCGATATCATGGGTAGCAGAATCGACGATGATGCCGACATCCCGTATCCTCGGCACGAACGGCCCAACCCGGCGGGCGGTGAGCATGATAATTTCGCCGAGAGCACCTTCAGTGATGAGTTCCTTGAGTTTCCGGACTGCCGGATTGAAGTTTTCGATGTGACCGACAGCGAGTTTAACGCCGGAGGCTTCGGCAGCTGCAATCATTTCATCCGCCCGGGCGATATCGCTCGAAATGGGTTTTTCGACCAGGCAGTGCACGCCGGTATTGAGAAAATCGAGGGCGACCTGGTGATGGTAGATGGTGGGAACGACAATACTGACGGCATCGACTTTACCGATAAGGTCATGGTAATCAGGATGATAGCTAGTGTGGAATTTTTCGGCGATGGATTTCCCCTGTTCGGGATTCGTATCGGAAATGCCGACGAGTTCACATTCGAGTTCCGAATAAAGACGTGCGTGGTTCTGTCCCATAGAACCGACGCCGACAACTCCAACTTTCAACATTCCTCTCGCCTCCACAACCTGTCCTTCCTGAAACCATCCAGCCAAGTACTCATTATACCATGAACCTGTCAGACAGGGTACTTATCAGGCAGGCTCGACTGTCCGAATGTTAACAGGCAGCTCCGATTGTATTACATTAAAAGTATTACCGCAGCTCTTATACCTTTTTTCTCTATCACTGCCAACTATCAAAAAAACTCTGGGAACTGACTCCCAGTGATTGACTGTTAGTGCATATACATATATTTATAAAGGTAAAGTTATCATATACATATCGTTAAGTCAACGTATTTGTAGCGGTTTTAATGTGTTTGTAATGTTGTTGAAGGAAGGTAATTGAAATGAAGATATCGTTATCAGCCTTGAAAGCATGGCAAGTCTGCAAGATTCTCTAAAAATCATTCTTTTTTTGATAAATGAGCCATAGTAGGCCAGTCGTGGAAGTTAAGTATGATTCAACTCCAGCAACTCGTCCGGTATCGACTTGTTGGTAACAATGCGGTTCTCATGAGTGTATGTTAATTCTTCGTACCTGTCAGTCACTACAAATATTTCCGAGATGTGACTTTTAGATGCAATAACAGAAAAATATGCAATCAACCCATTGTGTTCCGTGAACCCAGAAATATAGCAACTCTATCTCTAATTCCTTTTCCCTGTCTTTTGTGAATAATTTTTAAGGCATTTTTAGAAAAAGCGGGTTGAGATAAACAGGGATGTTAAAACCACCAGAATAGTACCTTTATGAGATAGTTACGGAAAAAATCAACCGGTTAAGAAAAAATCAATTAATAGTAATTATAAGAATAATATAATACGGTAGAAATTTAATGTTGACTTCTGTTTTAGCCTCGTTTTATAATGCTAAATAGAAAGGAGGCAAGCGGTCGGTCCGCCAAGCGACTGTTTGTTTTTCGGTAAAGCAGCTCTTAATCAGCCGGTTTGAGGTTCGATTCCTCAGCGACTCACCAGAAGAAGCCCTCTTTTTGTATACTTCCGCTGCAAATACACAAAAAATACATATAAGAAAACACGGCATTGCACAGTGCCGTGTTTTCTCCTTTCAGGTAATCAGGAGTATTTTTTCGATAACCGGTATTCGTCAATAACCCGACCCCTCGTTTTCGATTCCCGCAAGCACCTTATTCAAATCAAGCAGGATTATCATTCTGTCTTCCAGTTTGGCTATTCCCCGCAGATAATCCGAATCCGAACTGGTAATCATCGATGACGGAGGTTCGATGGAGGTTACGTCAATCCTGGATACCTCGGTAACGGCGTCGACGATGACACCGACGTCCTGGCCGTTGATATCGACCACGACAATCCGGCTGTCCTGCGTCTGGGAACCTGCGTCCAAAGATAGCCGTTTCCTTAAATCAACCACCGGTACAACCCGGCCGCGCAGGTTTATCACACCCTCGACAAACATATGGGCACCGGGAACTTTTGTGATATTCTGCATCCGTATTATTTCACGAACATCATCGATATCCACGCCGTAATTTTCAGAGGCAAGGTCGAATACGACGAGCTGGATTTCCGTTACTGTCTCAGTTTTTTCAGTCATGCTACTTTTTCCTTTTGTGTATTCACGGAAGGGGAGGGACCGGAATATCCCGGTCCCTCCTCCCGATTACCCGTTTACCCGGCGTTCGTGAGTTTAAATATCGCGATATTGTTCCTCAAATCTTCCGCCATCTGGGCAAGAGACTGGGCTGAGGCAACGACTTCTTCCACCTGGGCGCTCATCTCTTCCGCCGAGGCCGATACCTGTTCCGTCGCCGCACTGTTCTCTTCCGCAACACCCGCCACGCTTTCGATAGCCTTCGTTACTTCATCCGAACTGGCGGACATTTCCTCGGTCGTCGCCGTATTCTCTTCGACCACACTGCTGACACCATCGGTTATTTTCACCATTTCTTCGCTTAAACTGTTGAGTTCGGTCGATGCCTCGGCAATACGGTCGACTTCCCGACTGACTTCCATGACCGTTTCAAGAATTTCGTCCAGCGAACTTCCAGCATTCGTCGCCAGGTCATACCCTGAATTGACTTCGTGGTTACCGTCTTCCATGGCTCTGACCGCTTCATTGACGCCGGTTTGTATGTTCGAAATAAGGTCGGCAATTTCTTTCGTCGCCGTCGATGACCTCTCGGCAAGTTTCCTCACCTCATCGGCAACCACCGCGAATCCTCGCCCCTGTTCACCCGCCCGGGCGGCCTCGATAGCCGCATTCAACGCCAGCAGGTTCGTCTGAGCGGCAATATCATCGATGGTCGCAACGATTTTTCCGATTTCATTCGATCGTTCGCCAAGAGAGGTGACACCGGCCGAGGCGATATCCATGGCATCCTTGATTTTCTGCATCCCCTGAACGGTCTGGCGGGTCATATCCGTTCCCTTGCGGGCAGCTTCTCCCGCTTTCTGGGAACCATCTGCCGCCACCTGCGCGTTACTGGTTACCTGCAAGACAGCCGCTGAAACCTTGTTCACTATTTCTACGTTCCGCTCTACCCCTTTTGCCTGTTCCTGGGCACCAAGAGATATCTGCATGATTGCTTTCGAAAGCTGGTCCATTCCGGTCGATGTTTCCTGAAGCGCCGTCGATTGTTCGCTGGCTCCTCTCGCAACCTGCTGACTGGTAGCGGCTATCTGCTGGGTCGCCTGACCTGCCTGGTCGGCGGCATTGGAAAGCTGCGCGCTGGATTCAGCAATATTTTCAGCGATACTTCGTACCGAACCAATGAGCTGCCGCAGATTCTCCAGCATCCTGCTGAAAGCGTTGCTGAGCGTATCATCCTTCGATTTCGCCTTGACCTCAACCGCCAGGTTACCATCCGCTATCTTCCCGGCGGTACCTGCCATCTCCTGCAGGTAGGCCTGCATCTCTCCGTAGGTTTTCGCCATAATACCTATTTCATCGTTGGTCTTGACGTTAACTTCTTCCGTAAGGTCACCGACCGATATCTTCGCCAGGGCATTGACGATGGTTTTTATACCGTTCGAGATACCCCTGGATAAGACGAGAGCTATGCCGATACCTGCCAGCACGGCTGCAACGAGGAAAATAATCACCATGTTTGTCGAAGAACTCTTAACATTGGCAGCATTGAGCTGGGCATTGGTTCTGATAAGAGTAGCCCCACCGTACATGGTGTTAGCAATTTCGTCACTGCCGATAATTCTGTCTCCAGCATTGGTGGTTCTTGTTTCAGCATCGGCTTTTATTTGTTCGTTATTATGGTAAATGTCTGCCTGAAGAATGTAGTCGTCGATATAGTCGGATATCGTATTGACTGATGCGGTTACCGTCGCATCGCCGGAAGAAATCGACTTTAACACATCGACTTCTTCTTCCGTTTCAGTCATAGCTTTCTGGAACTCGGCCCACTTTGCATCGGTCGAAGTTCTGATGTAGTAAACAGCCGCAACTCTCATTAATACAAAGGTTGTTTCAAGCTTATCCGCCTGAAGGTAAACGTCATCCCCCCGGGTAGCTACGTTTCTGATTTGAGCGATTTCCTCATTAAAACCGGCTCCGATTTTCGTCCACTCATTAAGGACAACGTCGTTATCTTCGACGGCTTTCACATAATCTTCAAATGCTGAGGTATAGTCTCCAACTGCTACGAACATCTTGTCGAGAATCGAAGTATCGTACTTCTGCGCTGCTGCAGCATTTGCCATGAGCTGCATATTGGTACTCAACTCAGTTATAGCACCCTCAACCTCTGATATCTGGCTGGTATCTCCGGTAATCATGTAGGATTTTTCATGACTTCTGGCTTCCAGCGCCTGTTTGGTCATATCGTTGGCGGTAGTTACATCTTGGATTGCGTTGTTCATCGAGTTCAACCCGGTAATACCGACCACTCCGACAACACCGGCAAGTAGTATTACGATGACAAACCCGGCAATCATTTTGGGCCCGATTTTTAGGTTACTGAACAGTTTCATATTTCCTCCCTGCTTTTCTCACCCTTCCCATTAAGATGTGCTATGTACGCACTCATCGTTCTGATTGGGTTTTCTCTAGTGTTCATTTTCCCATTAAGCCCGCCGACCGGGAAGCTTCTTCCGGTTCTAGTTGAAGAATCAATATGGTTTACTTTTATGGGTACTACCTCGTAACATTTCACGAACATAACCACTGAGGAATTGGGTTTTAACGAACAGCTTGATGCTATTAAATGAACAATAATTAAGATTATATAACCTATTCTATACATTTTCTTAACATTGATACCTTTGGGTCACTTCTCCGATACTACTGTTTAAGAAAGTATGTAGATAACCAGTAATTTACGATAACGCCGACGGGCGGGTAAAACATGTTTTACCCGCCCGTCGAGTTTTATTAACAAAAAATACTATTTCTGATTATTAAGAAGAGTGTTCAGGAACTCGATTGTCGGCATCACCATAAATGTCCCTTCGAGGTCCTGGTCATTAGCAGAAAAGTTCGCTTTTACAATCAAGGCATTATCACTCTCTTCCATGATGAGGCTGAGCGGTACGGTCATGACAGCCCCGACCATATCGATAATGACTGACGGCGGCGACGGCATCAATACCAGGCTGGTACTGTCTGCCAGAGCATTGAGGAAGAAAGAACCGGTGATATTCCCCATTTCTCCGAGTACCGAGTACGACATCTCATCAAGAGTTTCTGTGGAACCTTTCGGCATGCCTAATTGCATGTCGATAAGCTGGAAGGCAATTTTGGTGTCATGGAGCATCATGATATGGCCGGTCGCGTCGCCTTCAATGGTAAGGTAGATACCGACAACCGTAACCTCCGGGCCTCCCAGCATGTCGATGACATTCTGAGCAGGCAGCCATTTCAGGTCAAGCGACGTGACCTGAAGGTCGCACCCTATCATCTGGGCAAGGCCAGACAAGGCGTTGGAAATACCCCGGCTTACCAGCCATGTCCAGACGGTCATGTTTTCTTTCGTCAGTACCTGCTCCGGCAACATCAGGTCTTGTTCAGTCTCATCTACCCGGATATCTTCATGCGGCGTAACGACACTTTGCGTAATACTATTCATTTGCTGTCCCTCCTTTTTCTCATCTCCAGAATACTGCCCGACTGATAAAAATCACATAAGTAAGGAGAATATTGCCGTAAACATTTCGTAAAGAAAATTCCTTAGTATAGGAACCTTTCTGAGCCGTATCCGGGCTGAATACTACTATATCCGGGAACAGGAAAGCCGTTCACCACTTCACGTGATAAACGGCTTCTGTTTTTGTATTTATAATGTAAAGTTTGAGGAATCTGGAGAAGAATTTCCTGTCGATTACCGGTTATTCAGTCTTTCGTATTGTTGTTGAATCAGGCCCTCGAGTTTTTCAATCGATGACAGGAACCGGTTCGTGATGCCAATTGTTCTCTCGGATGCCGCCAGAGAATCATCGACAGTCCTGAGAACGTTTTCTCCGATGGCAGCGACATGGTATTCGCCGTTCTTCCAGCTTTCTTCGAGCAGAGTTTTCAGTTCTTTCTGTTTTTCTCTCACTTCCTGCCAGGTGTCATTCGCCTTTATCATCGTTCTCCTCCGGTTATCATCGTCCCTTTTATTATTAGTAAACGTACCATCTCCGCGGCATCTCTCGGGGTTTAACCGGTTGTTCTTCCGGTAAAATTACCTTTTTTTCCTTTTCTCTTTCTGTCTCACGGCGCCGTACGGGGACCGGTACCATTTCTCGTTTCTCTTTCATGTCATCCTCCCGATAAAACTTTTCGTTCCTCAAACCGGGTGAATCAGCAGGTCGGTACTTCAGTATCTAAATCGTAACACCGCAGGGTCATCAAAACAACCCGAAATGGTCATGCAAAGAGGTCATAACGGGTTCAAAAAAGGGTCATGACCATTCCACAGACGTGGTAAAGACTTCTTAACGGAATGTTTATGATTTGTTTACGGCCATTGATTTAATCCTTATGCTCCGTTTACGGCCATGCGTATAGTATGGTGATGTGAGAGAAACGAGGCGTTTAGAGGTAAGGAAACATCAACGAAATAAAACTGCTGACGTTCTTCATGAGCGTCTCCTTTTCTCTTTCTGCCGGGAGGGC